>JALHUR010000455.1 GCA_022867325.1 Candidatus Aminicenantota bacterium
ATGGGATTTGAACCCACGACCTCTTGACTGCCAGTCAAGCGTTCTCCCAACTGAACTACAGCCCCACCGTTGGGGGCCTATTATCACAGAACTCCCTTCATTCGTCAAGATAACCGGTGGATATTCATCGGGAAAATGAGATATAATTTTTAGCCGCCATGACTACGCGCCACGGCCGTCCCATCGTCGTCGTCGGAAGCTCCAACACCGACATGATCATCAAGACGACCCGCCTCCCCGGACCGGGCGAGACGGTGCTCGGGGGCCGCTTCCTCATGGCGCCGGGCGGCAAGGGCGCCAACCAGGCCGTGGCCGCGGCCCGGGCCGGGGGCCGGGTCCATTTCATCGCCCGGGTCGGGGGGGATCTATTCGGCGACAGCGCCCTGCAGGGATTCCGCCGCGACGACATCCACGTCAACCACGTTCTCATCGACGATGGCGCCCATTCGGGAATCGCCCTGATCATCGTCAACGAGGACGGCGAAAACTCGATCGCGGTCGCATCGGGCGCCAACGCCCGTCTCTCCCCGGACGACGTCCGGCGCGCCCGGGACACGATCGGCCGGGCCGGCATCCTCCTCGTCCAGCTCGAAATCCCGATGGAGACGGTCGAGGAAGCCGTCCGGATCGCCGCCGAATTCGGGGCCAAGGTCATCATGAATCCCGCCCCGGCCAGGGCCCTGAATCCCGGGCTCCTGCAGCGCATCGACTACCTGACGCCCAACGAGAACGAAATCGAAAACATCACCGGGATCAGGGTCGAGATCGAAAAAGACGCCGCCGCCGCCGCCCGCCTTCTCCTGCAGCACGGCGTGAAGACGGTATTGATTACGCTCGGGCATCGCGGCGTCTACGTGGCCGGAGAGGGTATCCGGAAGCTCGTCCCCGGATTCCAGGTCGAAGCCGTCGATTCCACGGCGGCCGGGGACGTCTTCTGCGGAGCCCTGGCCGTGGGCGTCGCGGAAAACAAGCCCCTCCTCGATGCCGTCCGGTTCGCGAACGCCGCGGCCGCGATCTCAGTGACGAGGATGGGCGCTCAGCCTTCGGCTCCCAACCGGGAGGAGATCGAGGCCTTCCTCGGCGCCCGGGCCAACGGTCAGAGCTGAGGGCGCTCCTAAGGGGATCAGCGCAGCGGCTTGAAGGGATCGAAGAGCGAGAACCCGGCTTCCTTGAGGAGGACCTTGAACGCTTCGACGTCTTTCTCGAAAACCTCGTTGAACTTGGGCAGGAACTCGGCCAGCTTGACCTTGGCCTTCTCGTAGCGGACCTTGGCCGCCTGGCTGACCGGATCGTAACCGGCGCGGGATAGCCCGGAAACGCCGCCCATGACCTGGCTCATCAAGCCCGAGGAACGATCGGCCATTCCCTGCTTGGCCGGCGTCGGGTTGATGGCCTCGGCCAACCCCTTGAGCTTCTTATCGAGCTCGTCGGCCGCCTTCATGATGTCCATCATCTTCGGTCCGCGGTTGGCGCGGCCGTAGTCCCTGACGGTCTGGATGGCCTTCTGGGCGGCCTGGATCTGCTGCTGGGCGGAGGTGAGCGCCGCTGAGAGCTTGCGCGCCTCGACCGCCAGGTCGTGATTGGCTATTAATACGGCCAAATCCGCCTTGAAGCGGGGATCGGGCGCGACCGTGAACGTCCCGCTCGCCTCCTCGCCTTCGTACTTGATCTTGACCGTGTAGTCGCCGGGAAGGGCCGTGACGCCGCCGCGGCCCCCGAAGAACATGCCGCTTCCGGCCTGGGGCTCCGCCTCGCGCTACCGGCCGGGCTCCTGCTGCTCCTGAAAGTCCCAGGTGGCTCGATTGATGCCCCTGTTTTCAGGACCGCTGAACTGGGCGATGAGCTTCCCTGTCGCGTCGAGAACGCTGACCTGGACGCGGGTGCGGGGCGCGCCCAAGCGTCCGGCTATGCCCGGCGGCATGCCCTGCCCGGAACCGGCTTCTCGCCCGCGTCCCGCCGGAGACGAAGCGGCCTCGCCCGGCCCGGCCGGCGCGCCCTCGGCGGGTTTTTCGTCCTTGCGCTCGACCGGGGTCAGGAAATAGCTGAAGCAGGCCTGGAGGCTCTTGTTCTCCCCGGCGAAAATTCCGTCGCCCGGGCTCTGGTACGCGCTCATCCGGCCCTGCTGCCACATGACGGCGGCCGGGACCTGGAACAGGTGAAGCTTTTTAGCCGCGATTTCGGCCGAGAGCTCCCGGAGAGGACTGATGTCGTCGATAACGTAGATGGACCGGCCGTGGGTCCCGATCACGAGGTCGTTCTCGCGGGGTTGGACGGCGATGTCGTATACGGGGGCGGTCGGCAGGCCCTGGGTCCACTTCATCCAGCCCGCGCCGCCGTTGAAGCTGACGAACATCCCGAACTCGGTCCCCAGGAAGAGGAGGTCGCGGTCGACGGTGTCCTCTTTGATGACGTGGCAGTAGCCGTCGATTTCGGGCGTCACCAGGCTCTTCCAGGTCTTTCCGAAGTCGCGGGTCACGAAGACATAGGGAGTCCAGTTGGATCGGCGGTGGTCGTCGAAAACAGCGGAGGCCGTGCCGGGATCATACCGCGAAGCTTCGACGTGGGGCACGTTGGTGTTTTCGGGCACGGGCACTTTTTTGCCCCGGTCGAGGGAGGCGCTGACGAGCTCCCAGGTCTTGCCGGCGTCGCGGGTCAGCTGGATGTTCCCGTCGTCGGTCGAGACCCAGATCAGGCCTTCCTGGAGCGGGCTGGGCGAGATCGATAGGATCGAGCAGTGATTCTCGGCGTTCGAGATGTCGAGGGTCAGCCCGCCGCTCTCGGACTGCTTCTGCTTGGCGGGGTCGTTCGTCGTCAGGTCAGGGCTGACGATCTCCCAGGTCCTTCCTTTATCGGGGCTGCGGTGGACGAACTGGCTGCCGAGGTATATCACGGCCGGCTTGAAGGGATCGACCGCGAACCCCGCGTTCCAGTTGTAGCGATGCTTGAGGTCGCTTTCGGTCGGGACGCAGGCGCGGCTGGTCCCGGTCGCCGTGTCGAAGTAGTAGAGGCTCCCGCCCTGGGACATGCCGTAGCCGGCCCCGGGCCGCTCGGGATCGGGCTCGACGTCGAAGCCGTCGCCGCCTCCGACCATGATCCAGTTGTAGTCGTAGAGGACGCGTTCCTTGACGGAGTAAGAGGGGCCCATCCAGGAGCCGTTGTCCTGGAGGCCGCCGTAGATGTTATAGGGCGTGGCCAGGTCGGTGCTGACATGGTAGTACTGGCCGAGCGGCAGGCCTTCCATGAACGCCCATTTCCGGCCGCGGTCGCGGCTGATGACGACGCCGCCGTCGTTTCCGACGACGAGGAGGTTCCCGTCGGGGTGAATCCACATGGCGTGGTAGTCGGAATGGGACTGGGAAAACGAAGCCAGGATCCGGAGGGTTTTCCCGCCGTCCTCGCTGACCCGGAGCTGGGTCGCCAGCAGGTAGACGATATTCTCGGAAGCCGGGCTGACCCAGATCCGGCAGTAATAGAAAGGCCTGTTGTTGATGTCCTGCTCGCTGTTCACGGCCTGCCAGGTCAGGCCGCCGTCGGCCGAGCGGAGGAGGACGTTTTTCTCGGCCTCGACCAGAGCATAGACGATCCGGGGATTGTTGGGCGCGAAAGCGACCCCGTTCCGGCCCAGTTCGCCCTTGGGAAGGCCGTCGGCGTCGCTGAGTTTCTTCCAGGTCTCGCCCCCGTCGGTCGTAAGATAAAGCCCGCTCCCGGGGCCGCCCGACTTGAAGAACCAAGGCCGGCGGCGGTGCTCCCAGAGAGCGGCCAGGATCCGGTTCGGGTTGGAGGGATCCATGGCCAGGTCGGCGACGCCGGTCCGTTCGTCGACATGGAGGATCTTCTTCCAGGTCTTTCCGCCGTCGATCGTCCGGAACACGCCGCGTTCGGAGATGTCCCCCCAGGTGGCGCCCAGGGCACCCACATAGGCGATGTCCGGGTCGGCCGGGTGGAGAAGGATCTTGCTGATTTTTTCGGTCTTCTCGAGGCCGAGGCAGGTCCAGGTCGTGCCGCCGTCGCGGGTCAGGTAGACGCCGCGGCCCACGCTCACGCTGTTGCGGGGGGCGGCCTCGCCCGTGCCGACCCAGACCAGGTCCGGAGTCGTCTGGTTGATCGCGATCGCGCCGATCGAGGCGACCGGCTTATCGTCGAAGACGGGCGTCCAGGTCGTGCCGCCGTTTTCGGACTTCCAGAGGCCGCCGGCGACCGCGCCGACCCAGATAACGCGGGGGTCGGAGGCGACAACGTCGATGGCGCCGATCCGGCCGCTCATATTGTCCGGGCCGACCGAGCGGGCCTTGAGCCCGGCAAAAATGGCGCTGTCGAACTTGGCCGGCGCGGCCTTGGAAGCGGTTTTTTCGGCCGCGGCCGGGAATGAAACGGCCAGTACCAGAGTCAAAAGAACGAGAGACAGACTGCGGGACGGACGGGATGCGCGCATGGAATCTCCTTGTCGATAGGGCGAAGACGTCATTCTTATATATTAGACGAAATCGCCCCCGTTCTCTTCCCTGCAGGTGCATTCATTTGGAGGTCGGCGAGGCACCAGGCCATGAAGAGGGTCGTCTGAGAGCCGGAGCGGGCACGGTCCGTCGAGCAAAGCGAAGACGGGAGCGGAGGCTCG
>JALHUR010000456.1 GCA_022867325.1 Candidatus Aminicenantota bacterium
AAAAGTTAAAAAAAAGTTGCATTTCCTGTTTTATTGGGTTACTTTGTTACTACACGAAACTATTGGTCCGAAGGCCCGAGATGTTCAAAGAGATCGCCCATCGGAAGACGCAAACGAGGGCCGGGAACGCCAAACTCATCAGCGAGATCAACAAAGTCAAGGTCACGAATCTCGTCCGGGATAACGGCGGCATCTTCCGCGCGGACCTGGCCAAGCGGAGCGGATTGAGCGCCCCGACCATTTCCCGGATCATCGATGGTCTGATCCGCGAGGGATTGGTGACGGAGATCGGGGCCGGCGTCTCCCGCGGAGGCCGCAAGCCGACCCTGCTCAGGTTCTCCGGCATCGACAGCTACATCATCGGCATCGACCTCGGCACGACGAACATTTGTGGCGTCCTGACTGACCTCGACGCCAATGTCGTCGCGGAGATCAAGACGCCGACCCGCGTCGAAAGGGGATTCGACCGGGTCATGGAGCGGACGTCCGAAGTGATCAGCGAGCTGCGCGGTCATCTCGGTAGCCGGAAGGGCCGGATCTGCGGCATCGGCCTGGCCATCGCCGGGCTCATCAACAGGGAGCGGTAGATCGTCGAATTCTCGCCGGATTTCCACTGGCACGATGTCGACGTCCGGGCCGCTCTCAGCCGCCAGCACCCCGATATCCCGATCATCTTCGACAACGTGACCAGGGTCATGGCCTTGGGCGAGATCTGGTACGGCGCCGGGCGGAATTACCAGGATTTCGTCATGGTCAATATCGGGTACGGCATCGGATCGGGCGTCATCATCCGAGGCACGCCCCTCTACGGGAGCCTGGGCATGGCCGGCGAGTTCGGCCACATCACGTTCGACAAGGACTCCGACGCCCAGTGCGAATGCGGCAATTTCGGGTGCCTCGAGGCACTCGCCTCCGGCAACGCGATCGCGAAGGCCGCCCGGAAGGAGCTCGAGCGGGGCGCCGCGTCCGACCTCCTCCAGGCTTGCGATGGCGATCCGTCACGGTTGACCGCCGAGATGGTGGCCCAGAGCGCCAAACGGGGCGACCAGGTGGCATGGAAGGTCTTCGACCTGGCGGCCGAATATATCGGGGTCGGGATCGCCGGGCTGATCAATCTGCACAATCCCGAGGCCGTCTTCATCGGCGGCGGAGTCGCCCAGGCGGGCGATATCCTCTTCGATCGGGTTCGAAAGGCCGTCCAGGCGCGGGCGTTGAAGAAGACCTCGGACGCCGTTTCCATTCTGCCCGCGACGTTCGGTTTGAGATCGGCCGTGATGGGCGCCGTGTCGCTGATCTTGAGCGGCGTTGTCAACCTCAATGTCGAACATAACAACGATTCCGCAAAGAACTGAGATGGCTCCCTTAAGGACTCGGAGGTCAGGCTAGGTTCATGTTAGAAGAGCAATCGGTATACAACAATCACAATGTTACTTATTTAATGTTAGGAAGTATTTTGTATAGTGATCTATCAATAAAGACTCTCTTTCAAGGAGGTGTAAGCACGATATACACAGCATTCATCGCGATAGGGATTTGAGGGGAGAATATCGGCAATGCAGAAAGGAGAGTAAGAAATGAGCAAAAAGAGTATCTTCTTGCTCATCGTGACCTGCCTCGCTCTTACGGCGATCGGGACGTCGCAAGAGCTGCAGTCCGGCTCGATCAGAGGGCGGGTCACAGATGACACGGGACAGCCCCTTCCGGGCGTTTCCATCGCCATTTCAGGGCCCGCCCTGCTCGGCAAGATCACGGCGGTGACCAACGCTGAGGGCCTGTTCAGGGCCCCCGCCCTGACGCCCGGGACCGGCTACGATGTCAGGGCCGAGCTGAGCGGTTTTGAAACGACCATTCAGAAGGGGCTCATCGTCAACCTCAATAAGACCATCACGATCGAGATCGTGATGAAGCCGTCGACCCTCCAGCAGGAGGTCACGATCGTCGCGCCGACGCCTACCGTCGACGTCGTCCGGTCCTCGACGTCCCAGACGGTCACGAGCGACATCCTCGCCTCCCTCCCGCTGGGACGCAATGTCAGCAATGTCCTGGCCTTGGCGGCGGGCGCCGTCGGCGGCAGCGTCCACGGCGACGGACGCGGCGAGGTCGGCGCCGTCATGGACGGTATCCAGATGTCGGAACCCGACGTCGGCGGCGTGGCCTTCGGCTACGACGTCGGGATCGCGTGGGACATGGTCGATGAGTACGAGCTCGTGACGGCCGGCGCCACGGCCCAGTTCTTCAACAGCACCAGCGGCCTGACCAACGTGCTCATGAAGTCGGGCGGGAATAAGTTCTCCGGCTCGGCCACCGTCTATTACACGGACAAGAGCCTGGCCCAGATCCATCTCCCCGAGCCGGACCTCCAGGCCCTGAACCTGGCCAAACCCTCCGTCCCCGTTAATTCGGTCGACACCTCCCTCGCGGTGGGCGGGCCGGTCATCAAGGACAAGATCTGGTTCATGGCCGAATTCCGGATGATCAACAGCAAGTACACCGGCGATTTCCGGCCCACGGTCATCAACGGGAAGAGCTACGACAACTACGACCGCACTTTCCCCAACTATGTCGGCTTCCTGAAGCTCTCGGCCCAGATCGCCAAGGACGTCCGGGCCTCGGCCATGGGGCACTACTCGGTGCAGGACGTCCCCTATTACTACAGCGGCTGGGGCCTGACGAACGAGGCCAACCTGAATAACAAGCCCATCCGCTTCAACTACGGCGCCACGGTCTCGTGGACCGTCAACAGCAGCACCATCCTTGACCTTCGCGCCGGCGGCTTGTACTTCAAATGGACCGGCCATACGACCAAGGACGGCAACCCCGACGGGCCCGCGTTCTATGACGAATACACCGGCTACAGCTGGGGCCAGAACGGCGGAGAGCAGTATACGTACAAGCCCAAGATCAACATCTCCCTGACCGGCACCAAGTTCGTCGACGGTTTCCTCGGCGGGAATCATGAGATCAAGGCCGGCCTCGAGTGGGAGCGGAACCGCGGCGACTGGGGCTTCTACATGAAACAGCCCTTGTTCTGGACCTACTATGACGGGAGCCCCTATTATTGGGCCGCCCAGAACGGCGGCGAGACCGACCCGGTCTACGGCGACGGGCTTCTCACCTACGCCGCCATCGGCACGACCTACGGGTCCGGCGCCGAGATCGGCATGACCTCCCGGTTCGGCGGCTTCATCCAGGATTCCTTCACCCTCAAGCGCCTGACCGTCAACGCGGGCCTGCGGGTCGACCATCTGAACGCGTGGAGCCCGGGCCGCTCCAAGGGCGCGGCCATCGATCCCGTCGCCTTGGCCCTCGGCGAGACCTACTTCGCGCCCATCTACGGCCTCAATCCCTATGGCGAGGTCGCGTACGACACGTGGGACAACGCCTTCCCCTACGGCACGTTCTTCTCCCCCCGCCTCGGTCTCACCTACGATCTCTTCGGCAACGGCAAGACGGCCCTGAAGGCGTCGTTCACCCGCCAGCAGGAGAGCTTCCCGACGGGAACGTTCTCCGCCATGTATCCGCTGACTTGGCGGTCCTTCACCTGGAACTGGTGGGACGACAACAAGAACGGCCAGCCGGACGTGCCCGGCGTCGACCGCTATGAAGAAGCCTACGGAGACACGCCCCTGGCCATGATCTCCACGGCCTATCTGGACGCTATCGATCCCAGCATCAAGGTGCCGTACGTCGACGAGATCACGCTCGGCATCGAGCACGAGCTCGTCAAAGACCTCCGGGTCAGCGCCCGTTACATCCACAAGGACCGGAAGCGCATCATCGGCAGCGTCCTTTGGGACAAGGATTCCGACAGGTACTGGTACACCCAAGACCTGGCCCCGGAATGGTGGATCCCCTTCACGACGACGGTCTCCGCGACCGGCTCCTATCCGGCCCAGAACGTCACGATGTACTTCCTCTCTAACGACGCGCCCGAACAGTTCCGCCGCCTGACGAACATCCCCGAGGCCAAGCTCAAATACGACTCCCTCGAGATCGGCTTCGACAAGCGGCTGGCCAATGGCTGGCAGCTCGGCGGGTCCGTCAACTACACGATGCTCAAGGGCAACTACTCCGTGGGCTACGCGTCGTGGGCCTCGCAGTACGTCTTCACGACCCCGAACTCGTTCGTCAACGCCTATGGCGAGATGGGTTACAGCCGGCCCCTCGTCGTCAAGCTCTACGGCACGTTCAACCTGCCCTACAACTTCCTCTTCTCCTTCTTCTACACGCACTACGACGGCTCGCCGTGGGGACGGACGGTCACGGTCCGGCCGCCGGCCGCCTGGGCCGCGGCCCATAACGCCAGCACCACGGCCTATTCGATCTATGTCAACCCGCCCGGCACTTACCGGAACGAGGCGGCCGACAATCTCGACCTGAGGATCGGCAAGGACTTTAAGCTCGGTCCCGGAACGATCGATGCTTACGTGAACATCTTCAACCTCCTCGGGGCGTACACGCTGACGGTCGCCAAGAACCCCGGCGGGACTTGGCGGCCCGCCGACGAGAACACAACGGAAGGGACCTACACGGTTGGGTCCACCGGGCTCCGCGGTTTCGCCGGATCCCGTCAATTCCGGTTCTCTCTGTCCTACAAGTTCTAGGCGTTGTAAGATGGATGCGGACGGGGGGCCCTCCTGCCCCCCGTCCGACCTTGTTTGGGCCGGATCCCGGAGGTCCGGCGGAGCATGAGCGGTCTCAAGCGGGGAGGCTTGGATCGCCGGGAAGGCCGCAGTCCACGCGGCCGCGGGCCCGGAGCCTTCCTGGTCTGGCCGAACGCTCAGGGCCTCAGGGCGGAGCGCGGAAGCGACCTCAGGAGCGTACGATGACACAAGCCTCGCTCGGCATTCCCATCGTCGATCTCGTCATCATCATCGTCTACATGCTCGGCATCCTGGCGATCGGCGTCCTCTCGACCCGGGGCCTGGGGCGCACGGCCAGCGGCTACTTCCTGGCCGACCGGTCCCTGCGCTGGGGGATGGTCGGCTCGGCCATGTTCGCCGCCAACATCTCGACCATCCACCTCGTCGGCCTGGCCGCCTCGGGCTACTCGGACGGACTCGTCTGGGGCAACTTCGAATGGATGGCGACCTTCACGCTCGTCCTCCTCGGCCTGGTCTTCGTCCCGTTCTATTTCCGGAGCCGGATCTCGACCCTGCCCGAGTTCCTGGAGAAGCGCTACGGCCCGGGGGCCCGGATCATGCTGGCCTTCATGGCCATCCTGGCCGCGCTGTTCATCCATATCGGGATGAGCCTCTACGCCGGGGCGGCGGTCTTCCGGCAGTTCTTCGGCATCGACGTCGTGACTTCGATCGTCATCATTTCCGTCGTCACCGGGATCTACACCATCCTGGGCGGACTCAAAGCGGTGGTCGTGACGGAGTCCATCCAGGCCGTGATACTGATCCTCGGCGCGGTCGTCGTTACGGTCTTCGCCGTCCTCGCCCTGCCCGCCCACGGCATCCATACGCTGGCGGACTTCAAGGCGGCCGTCAAGCCCGATCAGCTCAGCATGCTGCAGACCCGCAGTGCGAGCGGGCTCAACTGGTACGCGATCTTCCTCGGCTACCCCATCCTCGGGATCTGGTACTGGTGCACCGACCAGACCATCGTCCAGCGGGTCCTCGGCTCGCGGACGGAGAAGGACGCCCAATATGGGGCGCTCTTCGCCGGGTTGCTCAAGGTCCTGCCCGTCTTCATCCTCGTCCTCCCCGGCGTTCTCGGCTACGTCCTGTTCCGCGACGTCATCGGGGCGGACGCCAACCAGACCCTGCCCGTGCTGCTCGTCCGCCTCATCCCGACCGGGCTCAAGGGGATCATCGCCGCCGGACTCCTGGCGGCCCTCATGAGCACGATCGCCGCCGCCCTCAACAGCTCGGCGACGCTCGTGGCGGTCGACATCGTCAAGCGGATCAAACCCGAGACCCCGGATCGGATCCAGATCCGGGTCGGGCAGATCTTCGCCGTCCTCGTCATGCTGCTGGCCATGGCCTGGTCGACCCAGGGCGGCCGCTACTCGAGCATCTTCGAGGCCATCAATACGATCGCCAGCTATCTGGCCCCGCCTATCACGACAGTCTTCCTGTGGGGGGTTTTCTGGAAGCGTGGCACCCGTCAGGCGGCCCTGACGACCCTGGTCGCGGGCTTCCTCCTCGGCGTGGTGAGCTTCCTCATCGATCTGCCGGTCTTCGGCACCGAGAAAGTCATCACCCACGGGCTCGGCATCCCGTTCATGATGCAGGCCTGGTGGATGTTCTGTCTCTGCAGCGTGCTGTTCGTGGCCGTCAGCCTGTTGACCCCCCGGCCGGATCCCGAGAAGGTCGCCGCCTTGACCTGGAGAAGCCCGGCCGCCGTCCTGACCCACGGCCGGATCCAGGGGTGGGGCGACCCGCGGATCCTGGCCGGCGGGCTGCTGACGATCCTGGCCGTCATGTATTTTATCTTCCACTGAGGCCGCGGCGCGCGGCCGGGGAGTTGACCGATGAAGCAAGCCGTCATGACCAGCCCGGGGGTGATCGAGTTCCGGGACGTTCCGGTGCCCAAACCCGGGCCCAACGAGGTTCTGATCCGCGTCCGGAGGATCGGGGTATGCGGTTCCGACATCCATGTCCGTCACGGGCGCCATCCCTTTACCTCCTATCCGGTCGTGCAGGGACATGAATTCTCGGGCGTACTCGAAGCGGTGGGCAAGCGGGTCAAGGGACTGCGGCCTGGCCAGAAGGTCACGGCCACGCCCCAGATCGTCTGCGGCCGCTGCGCCCCCTGCCGGCGCGGCGATTACCACATCTGCGACGTTCTCCGGGTCCAGGGTTTCCAGGCCCCGGGATGCGCCCAGGAGTTCTTTCTGGCCCGGGCCGATCAGATCGTGCCGCTGCCTGCCTCGTTCAGCTTCGAACAGGGGGCCTTGGTCGAACCGGCGGCCGTAGGCGTTCACACCGTTTCCAGGGCCGGGGCGATGGCCGGGACGAACGTCGCGGTGCTCGGAGCCGGGCCCATCGGCAATCTCGTCGGACAGGCGGCCCGGGCCGCGGGCGCCAAGGTCCTGATGACGGACATCAGCGAATACCGTCTCGAGATCGCGCGAAGGTGCGGCCTCCGGTCCGTCTCGCTCGCCGGCCGGGAGACCTTGAAGGACGCCTCGGAACGCGTCTTCGGCGCCAAGGGATTCCAGAAGGCCTTCGAGTGCGCCGGGGCCGAGGCGGCCATCAACGAGGCTATCGACGCCATCCAGAAGGGCGGCACCATCGTGGCGGTCGGCGTCTACGGCGACCGGCCCCGGGTCAATATGGGCCTCGTCCAAGATCGGGAACTGACGCTGACCGGAACGCTCATGTACCAGAAGCGGGATTTCGTCAAGGCCGTCCGGCTCATGCGGTCGGGGGCGCTGGTCACCGCGCCGCTCGAAACGGCCCACTTCCCCTTCGAAGAGTACCGGGCCGCGTATGATTATGCCGATCGCGAAGGGGAGAGGTCCATGAAGATCTTCGTCGACCTCGAGACCAACTGACAGGAGCACACCCGATGAAGACGTTCCAATACTTCCAGCCTACGGAGATCCGATTCGGCCGCGGCCGGCTCGCTGAGCTGGGTTCCGTCACGGCCCGCTTCGGGCGCCGGGCCCTGCTCGTTTCCGTCCGCGAAGAGCCCTGTTTTCGCGGCCTTTTCACCCGGGCTAAGGCCCGCCTGGTCAAGGCGGGGCTGGCCGTCGCCCGCTTCGATGAAGTCATCCCCAACCCGACGACGGACGTCGTGACGCGGTGGGCGCGGGCCGCCCGGCGCTTCAGGGCCGATGTGGTCGTGGCGATCGGGGGGGGCTCGACCATGGATACGGCCAAGGCCATCGCCGTCGAAGCGACGCACCCTGGATCCGCTTGGGATTACCTGTTCTTCCGGGACACCCAGCCTACGGCCAAGACTCTGCCGGTCGTCGCGATCACGACGACCTCGGGCACGGGCTCCCACGTGACCCAGGTGGCCGTCGTGACCAACCCGGCCGAGAAGAACAAGTCGGCCCTCTATCATCCGCTCCTCTATCCCCGGGCCGCCCTGGTCGACCCGGAGCTCATGATGACGCTCCCGGCCAAGGTCACCGCCGCCACGGGCTTCGACGTGTTCGCGCACGCTTTCGAGAGTTACATCCATCCGGGGGGATCCCCGTTTACGGACATGATGGCCCTCGAGGCGCTCCGGCTCGTCGCCAGGTTCCTGCCGGCCGCGGTCAAGAACGGGAAGGACCTGGACGCCCGCGAGGGCATGGCCTGGGCCGACACGCTTGCGGGGCTGTGCATCGCCAACGCCGGAGTGACCCTGCCCCACGGCATCGGCATGGCCATCGGCGGCCTCTATCCCCACGTGGCCCACGGCGAGGCCCTGGCCGTCGTCTATCCGGCCATCCTCGAATACACCTATCGGGTCGCGCCGGAAAAGTTCGCCGCCGTCGGCCGGATCTTGGATCCGCGGCTCGAGGGACAAAAGGGGGTTCGCGCTGCCGAAGGCGCGAGCGAAGCCATCAAGAGGTTCATCAAGAGGATCGGCATGGGCCTGAGGCTTCGCGACCTCAAGGTCCCCAAGGCCGAGCTGGAGGCCCTGGCCCGACAGTACCTGGTCCTGCCCGATTTCAAGAACCATCCGCGCCTGGCCACCTTGGCCGACGTCAAGGCCATCCTCGACCGAAGCCATTGAGGGCCGCGACCAGCCGCCAGGCCGCCGAGCCGCGTCCCGGCGAGTTATGTCCGCCGGAAGGTCCATCGCCTGCGGAGTATCGCCAGCGCCCGCGAAGGAGGACAACGTGAACAGTCACCCTAGCCGTTTCGGCTTCCCCCTCGCCCTGATCGGGGCGGCGT
>JALHUR010000457.1 GCA_022867325.1 Candidatus Aminicenantota bacterium
AAGGTCTCCAAGATCTTCAAAGAGGGCGACAAGCTCATCGTCTGGGGCGTCGACACCCTGACCGGGAAGAAGGTCGAGGTCGAGGCCGACATGGTCGTCCTGGCCATGGCCATGGTCAAGGCCGACGGGGTTCAGGACCTCCTGAAGAAGCTTAAGATCTCGACCGACATCCACGGCTTTTTGGCCGAAGCGCATCCTAAGCTGAGGCCGGTCGAGAGCCTCAACGCCGGCTTCTACCTGGCCGGCTGCGCCCTCGGCCCCAAGGACATTCCCGAGACGGTCGCCCAGGCTTCGGCCGCGGCGGCCAAGGTCGGGGACCTTTTCGCCCAGAAGGAACTTCTCCACGAGCCGACGACGGTGCCGGTCAACGACGAGCTCTGCTCCGGCTGCGCCATCTGCGTCACCATGTGCCCGTATACCGCCCGGAGTATGGATCCGGACCGGGGGGTCGTCGCCGTCAACGAGATCCTCTGCGAAGGTTGCGGGGCCTGCGCCGCAGCCTGCCCGAGCGGCGCCGCCCAGCAGCGCAACATGACCGACGACCAGATCTTCTCCATGCTTAGGGCCATGCTGAGGGAGTGACCATGTTCGAACCGCAAATCATGTGCTTTCTTTGTAAGTGGTGCACGAGTTCGGCGGCCGACGCGGCCGGAACGTCGCGTATCCATCATGCCCCCAACAACATCAACATGAGGGTCATGTGCTCGAGCCGCGTCGACCCCCAGCACATCCTCTACGCCTTCAAGGAAGGTGCCGACGGCGTGTTCCTCGGCGGCTGCCATCCCGGCGACTGCCACTACGTCGAGGGGAACTACAAAACGCTTCGCCGGATCACCCTCTTCAAGGCTATGCTCCAGGACCTGGGGATCGACCCGAAACGGCTTCGCCTGGAGTGGATCTCGGCGGCGGAAGGGAAAAAATACGCCGTAACGATGGACGAGTTCACGGAACAAATCCGCGCCCTAGGACCGCTCCATCTGAACGAAAAAGCTCTAGTCCAAGAGGTGGTCAAAGATGAGTAAGACAGCTTCCAAACCCAAAAAGGCCGTGGCCAAGGACAAAGCCGCCGAGCGGCGTCTCGTCCCCATCTTCGTCATGGGGAAACGCTACGAAGTGCCCGACACGTTGACGATCCAGAAAGCCCTCGAGTACGCCGGCTACCTGCTTGTCCGGGGCTGCGGCTGCCGGGGAGGGATCTGCGGCGCCTGCGGCACGGTCTACCGCTTCCCCAATTCCTACCGGATCGAGGTCGGGCTGGCCTGCCAGACGGTCGTCCAACCGGACATGTACATCGCCCAGATCCCCTTCTTCCCGGGCAACAAGGCCGTCTACGACATCGAGAGCCTGCCGGCCGTGGGGGGCACGATCGCCGCCCTCTACCCCGAAGTCTTCAAATGCGTCGGCTGCGGCACGTGCACCCGCAGCTGCCCCATGGACATCGATGTCCTGGGCTACATCTCGAAGGCCATCCAGGGCGACATCGCGGCCGTGGCCGAAGGCTCTTTCGACTGCGTCATGTGCGGCCTGTGCGCCGCCCGCTGTCCGGCCGAAGAGGTCCAGTTCAATATCGCCATTCTGGCTCGCCGCCTCTATGCCCGGCATCTCGTCCCCAAGGCCGGG
>JALHUR010000458.1 GCA_022867325.1 Candidatus Aminicenantota bacterium
CCAGGTTTCGAACATCCCCGAGAAATCGTTCTGGAAAAGGACCTGGAAGAAAATCGTGACCGAAGGACCCGTGACCTCGGGCTGCTGGATACGGACGAGCATGACCGTGTCCATCGAAAAAGCATCGAAATAGCTGGCCAGAATCGCCCGCTCCCTCTCCCGGATCTCGGGGGCGAAGGTGTTCAGGAAGGATTCGAAGTCCTTGGCCTCGAGAGCCTTCTGAAATCCCGACAGGAATTCACCGAGGGACTGAAGCTCCACGGACTTACGTCCGTGGGATCTCCCCTTTGCAGGCGTTGGAGCGCCTGTCCCCGAAGCGGGGAATTCGCTATTCCTCCACGGACTAACGTCCGTGGAATCCCGCGAAGGGGATTGATCGGCCCCCTCGACCGGCAGGCTCGAAGCAAGCAGGCTGAAGCATAGTCCCAAGGCCAGGATGATCGAAAACGGGATTCTTTTCGAGATTGTCGGGCTTGGCGCCATGTTAAATCCCTCTGATAATTTGGATAAGCAGGAAATGTGCCAAGGGAGATCTTGAACAACCCTCGGAACTATGCCTAAACATGGGCGTCAAAGCCCGGCCGCGCGGATGGGGGTGTAAAATATATTTACGTCCCGTCCGGCCTTTACTTGGATCCGTCTTTCTTCCTGCCGCCCTTCTTGAGCTTCTCTTCCCAGGTGACGAAGCTGTGATAGAAGATGTGATCGCCCTCGTCGATCCCCCGGGTGATCTCGGTAATGTGGGAGGTCTTCGCCCCGAACGATTCGACGGCGAAGATGACGGCTTTTTCGGGATCGATGTTGTTGCCGCAGGTGTAAATGTCGAGGGCGCCGTAGCCCATCTCGGGCCAGGTGTGGGTCGAGATGTGGGATTCGGAAATGACGACGACGCCGCTCACACCGTTCGGGGGGAACCGGCTGAAGGAAATCGCCCAGACTTGGGCGCCGGCGATCTCGGCGGCCTTGACCAGGATCTCCTGGACCTTCTCGATGCTTCCGATAATTTTAGGGTCGCATCCGGAGGATTCGACGATGTAATGATGACCGATCGGCTCGTATATGTTCTTACCGGGCATTGTCCCGCTCCTCGCCGTGAAGATCGAACATCGTCATTATGTCACAACGGCCCCGCCTGTCAAGGTCGCTCAGACCTGGACCCGGCGCTCTTCCTTGACGACGTTGAGGACGATGTGGGTGACGCTCCTGTCCACATAGCGGAAGGCGAGGAGGTTCTTGATGAACTTGTTGAGGTCGTCGCGGCCCTTGAAGTAGCCGATGACCAGGGAATCCCATTCCCCGGTCACGTCGTAGACGGCCACGACGCGGGGGTCCTTGGAGATTTTCTTCTGGGTTTCGAGGAGTTTGCCCTGGGAGATCCGGATGGCGATGACGGCGGCCAGCGACAGGCCGAAGTGTTCGGGATTGACGTCGGGGACATAGCCGCGGATCGTCCCCCGGCTTTCCATCTCCTTGACCTTGTGGATGACGGCCGTCACCGACGTCCCCACCTCGCGGGCGATCTCCCGGAAGCTTTTGCGGGCATTCTCGTTCAGCGCCCTGACGATCTTCTTGTCCAGGTCGTCGATCATGTGCCCTCCAATCATTTGTTTCTATTATTTATTAATTATAAGTCATTTGTCTCTTTATTTAAATTAAATATTGACAATCAATACTAATTATGTCTATATATAGTAGCATAATGTATCTGCGCCCTAAAGACAAGCCTCGGCGAAGGGCGTCGCTCCCCCGAACCCGCGATTCAAGGAGGTTTTCATGCATTCCGATCCCCGTCCCTTAAAGGCCTTTGGTTTTAAAGACGCCCAGGAGGTATTGGATACCGTTCTCGACCCCGGCCATAAAATCGAGTTCATCCGGATCGTCTTCCCCGACATCCTGGGCCGTCCCATGGATTTCGCGATCCCGGCCTCCGAGCTCAAGGACGCCTTCAAGGACGGGAAAGGTTTCGACGGATCCTCGATCGAAGGTTTCGTTCGGATCGAGGAAAGCGACCTCGTCATCAAACCCGACCCGGCGACCTTCCGCGCCCTTCCCTGGACCTACCGGGGATTCGCCGAGGAGGCCGTCTGGCGGGAGGGCGTCATGTTCGGCGACATCCTGACCCCGGAGGGCAAACCCTACGAGGGCGACAGCCGGTATCTCCTCAAGCGGACCCTGGCCATGGCCCGCCGGGAATTCGGCATCGACGACATCAAGTGCGGCCCGGAGCTCGAGTTTTTCATCTTTCCCGACGACCGGACGCCGCGGCCGACCGACGAGGGCGGCTACTTCTTTTCCGGCTGCCACGGCGAGGTCCGCAAAGAGATCCAGCTCCTCCTCCATCGGATGGGCATAGAAACGGAATACGACCACCACGAGGCCGCCAACGGCCAGCACGAGATCGACCTCGCCTTCCTCAGCGCTTTGGACATGGCCGACACGGCCATGATCTTCCGCTACATGGTCAAGAAGGTCGCCCGGATGCACGGCCTCTACGCGACCTTCATGCCCAAACCCATCAACGGCCAGAACGGGAGCGGCATGCACGTCCACCAGTCCCTTTTGCGCGAGGGGAAAAACCTTTTTTTCGATCCGGATCATCCCTACCGTCTGTCCGAAACGGCCCGCAACTACCTGGCCGGGCTGATGGCCCATGCCCGCGAGATCTCCGCCGTCTGCAATCAATGGACCAATTCCTACAAACGCCTGATCGAGGGTTACGAAGCGCCCGTCTACATCGCCTGGGGGCAGCGGAACCGCTCCGCTTACATCCGCGTCCCCGAGTACCAGCCGGGCAAGGAACGGGCGACCCGGATCGAACTCCGCTCGCCCGACCCGGCCTGCAACATCTACCTCGCCTTCGCGGCCATGTTCACGGCCGGGCTGGCCGGGATTCGGGACAAGGAGCCGCTTCCCGACCCGGTCGAGGAAAACATCTACCGGATGAGCAACTCGCGGCAGAAGAAGCACGAGATCCGGACCCTGCCCCGCGATCTCGAGGAGGCCCTTAGGATCATGGAGAAGAGCGGCCTCATCCGCGAGACCCTGGGCGAACACCTGTTCGACGGCTTCCTGGCCAACAAGCGCCGCGAGCTGGCGGAGTACGCCAACAACGTCCCGGGCGAGTACGATAAACAAGTCAGCGACTACGAAGTCCGGGCCTATCTCCCGTTCCTCTAATCCCGAGAAGGCTTCCGCAGCCGGCCCGCCGCGCGAGCTTGACGAGCCCCTCCCTATGGCCTTGACGAGCCCCTCCCTATGGCTTAGAATATAATCTAAGTGCAAGGGAAGATTGTCCATCTTCCTTCCCTCGTCAACCAATGTTGACCCTTAGAGAGATAAAAAACCTGCTCAGCGGGGAGTTGCTGACGCCGGAGATGAATCTCGAAATGGAGTGCCCTAGAGTGTTCGCCTCGGATTTGATGAGCGACGTCCTTGCTTTCATGGATCCGGGATCGATCCTGGTGACGGGATTGGTCAACACCCATGTCATCCGCACCGCCCGCCTGGCCGACGTCACGGCCATCGTCTTCGTCCAGGGAAAACGGCCCGACGCGATGGTCATGAACGAGGCCAAGCTCCACAATCTGCCGATCATCTCGACGTCCTGCTCCATGTTTGAAGCCTGCTCGAGGATCTCCCGCTCTTTTCCGGATGGCGGACGATGAACGAAGAGAACGCTTATCAGCAGGAATTCCAGGTCAAGGGCGGAGATTTTACCCGGGCCGGGGAAGTCTCCTGCGAGATCAAGAATCTCCTCAAGGAACTCGGACTGAGCGCCCCGATCGTCCGCCGGGCCGCCATCGCCGCCTACGAAGCCGAGATGAATATCATCATGTACGCCTGGCAGGGCCGCCTCGACCTGTCGGTCACGCCGGACCGGGTCCGGATCGTCGTGGAGGATAAAGGCCCCGGCATCCAGGATGTCGAGCTGGCCTTGAGCGAGGGCTATTCGACGGCCACACCGGAGATGCGGGAGCTCGGGTTCGGCGCCGGCATGGGTCTTCCCAATATCAAGAAGAACACCGACGACTTCCGGATCGTCTCCGAAGTCGGCCGCGGGACGCGGCTGGAAATGACGTTCCTGGGCAACGGGCACAAGCCATGACCGAGGCCAATCGCCATCCGATCCACATCCACGACGATGCCTGTATCGGCTGCGTTCACTGCCTGACGGCCTGTCCGACCAAGGCGATCCGAATCAAGAACGGGAAGGCCCGGATCATCAGCGAGCTCTGCATCGACTGCGGCGAGTGCATCCGTTATTGCCCCCATGACGCCATCGATTCCCTGACGACCTCCTTCTCGGACCTGAACGCCTTCAAGTACAAGGTCGCCATCCCGGCCACCGTCCTCTACGGGCAATTCGACAACGCCACCCTCCCCAACGAAATCCTGTTCGCCCTGCGCCGGATCGGATTCGACTGCGTCTATGAGCTGAGCACGATCTGCGAACTCAACAACGCCGCCATCGCGAAGTACATCGACAGCCACCCCAAGCCCCGCCCCCTGATCGCCTCGACCTGCCCCGTCGTGGCCCGCCTCATCCAACACCGTTTCCCTTCCCTGTGCGACCTGATCGTCCCGATCGAACCGCCCCGCGAGATCGCCGCCAAGATCCTCAGAGCGAATTTACCCCGAGTTCTCAAGATCGCGCCCACCGACATCGGCATCATTCACATCCCGCCCTGCCCGGCCAAGATGGTCTCGATCAACTTCCCGGTCTCGATGGAAAAATCCTACCTGGACGGCGCCATCTCGATTCGGGACATCTTCAACCCGATCTTCCAAGCGCTGCGCCAAAGCCAGGAAGACACGATCATGTGCCATCTGTTTCCGGAGACGATCTTCAGCGGGATCGGTATGGGGACGGCCCTCTCCGGGGGAGAAACGCGGGGGCTCAAGAACCATCGAACGGTCGCCGTTTCCGGAGTCCGTGACACGATCCGGGTCCTCGATCAGGTCGAGCTCGGCCTGCTCAAGGACGTCGACCTGCTGGAATGCACGGTCTGTCCGGACGGCTGCGTGGGCGGCCCCTTGGCCGTCGAAAACCGCTTCCTGGCCAAAAGCCGGATCCTGCGCTTGGTCAACCAGATGGGGGAACGAACCGTGGTCGACAGTTCCGATATGAGCATGCTCTACCACAAGGATTTCTTGTCCTTTTCTCACCCGATCAAGCCGGTCCCGGACCTGCCTCTCGACGACGATCGCGGCCGGGCCATCCTGAAGGCCAAACGCCGGAACAAGCTCGTCAAGCAGCTGCCGTCCAAGGACTGCGGCGCCTGCGGCGCTCCCGATTGCCGGACCTTGGCCGACGACATCGTTCGGGACCAGGCGGCCTTGCCCGACTGCCCGTTCATGAAGGAGGAAAAATGAACCTGGCGGACCTCGTCGAACGGCTGGACCTCAAGGTCTACGCGGGGGGGGCGGAATTGGCTCGGCCTGTCAGCGGCGGCTATGTGAGCGACCTCTTGAGCGACGTCATCGCCCACAGCCGGAAGGATCAGCTCTGGATCACCCTCCAGATCCATCCCAACGTCATCGCCGTCGCCGCCCTCAAGGAGCTGGCGGCGATCGTTTTCGTCAACGGTCGCGAACCCGCCGCCGAGACGGCCGCGCGGGCGGACAAGGAGCGCATCCCCCTTTGCGGAACCCCCCTGAGCGCCTACGAATTCGTGGGGAGGGCCTATGGGCTGGGGCTCGCAGAAAAATAATGGGGCTCAGGCGCATCCGGGCCGATCTCCACATCCATTCCTGCCTGTCGCCCTGCGGCGAGTTGTCGATCTATCCGCGCAAGATCGTTGAGCGGGCCTTGGGCGCGGGACTCCGGATCATCGCCGTCTGCGATCACAACACGGCCGAGAACGCCGCCGCGGTCATCGAGTCCGCCCGGGGAACGGGGCTGACGGTCCTCCCGGGCATGGAACTGACCTCCGAGGAAGAAGTCCACATCCTGGGCTTGTTCCCGACCATGGACGATCTTCTTCCCGTTCAGGAGGATGTGTACCGGGCACTCCCCACGCTTCAGGCCCAGACTGCGCTCATCAAAGACCAGGTCATCGTCAATGAGGACGACGAGGTCCTGGGATTCAACCCCCGCTGCCTGTTCGCCGCGACCCGGCTGTCCGTTTTCAACCTCGTGGACCTCATCCATAAGCATGACGGCCTGGCGATCGCTTCCCATATCGACCGGGAAGCCTTCAGTATCATCACCCAGCTCGGATTCATCCCCGCCGACCTCGAGCTCGATGCCCTGGAGATCTCCCCCCTGATGACGGTGGACCGGGCCCGGGCGGAGCTTCGACCCCCTGCCCATTTCCCCCTGGTGCGTTTCTCCGACGCCCATCGGCCCGAGGAGATCGGCCGAACGACGACCGACTTCCTGATGGCCGCCC
>JALHUR010000459.1 GCA_022867325.1 Candidatus Aminicenantota bacterium
CCGGCCGCCGCTTCCTCGATTTTCATCAATCGGCCAACCCACTTCACCTGCTCGGCATCCGAACTCGCGAAATAGGCTTCGACCCGGATCGCGACGCCCGCCGAGCGGATCATGTCCAGGGCCGCGGCCGCCGGCCCAGAGGCGTTTCTCTCGAACCCGCACTCGGGCAGGACGTTCAAGATCTGCTCCTTGGTCAGCGGGCCGAGCAGCTCTTGTCCCGATCCGCGGCCGCCGGCGATCTCGAAAGCCCCGAACAGGGCGAAGACGAATAAGGCCGCCCCGGCGCTCCGTTCATGTCCCTTGAACATGCTCTTAAAAATCGAGAATACGTCGGCCCCGAGCCCCTGTCAAGCGCGTCTAAGCCCCGGATGCTTTTTATAAGCCCGGGTAAGGATCTTTACATCTCCCGATCCCCGGACAGGCGAACGTCCTGGAGACGGCCTTGGACCTGGTCGTGCTGGCCGCCGCCGAGGACGGCCGGTTCGATGTCGTTCTGTTCATCTATAATTATCTCAAGACGGACGTCGGGGATAAAATCCTGGCCGCCTGCAAGGCCAAGGGCATGGGGACGACCCTGATGAAGATCGCCTCGTTCGAGGCGCGGTACAAGTCCCAGGGCAAAGAGGTTCCCGAAGCCTTCAAGAAACTGGCGGAGTCGGCCCGGGAGCGCGCGGCCCAGCTCGAAGACCGGTACCGCGCTTTCAGACCCGAAGAGATCGCCGCCGACCCGGCCGGCTGGACTTACAGCGTCGACGAAAACGGCGACGGCGTCGCCGACTATGCGTTTTCGAACCCGAACTTCAATTTCCTCCAGTTCCGGTCCAACCTGGTCATCCGCTGGGAGTACCTGCCCGGCTCGGGCCTCTATCTTAAAAGCGGAATTCAGGGGACACGATACCGAATCAAAAGATTCGGTTCGAATCCCCCGAATTCCCGCATTTCTTTTCAAAGACACGCCTCAAATGGGGATGTGATTTGCCCTTTGCGTTGACGTACACGGCGCATTTGGCTATCCTAGTCCAAGGCCGCCGCGTCCGAGGGCTTCGACCGGGACCGGCCGGCCCGAATCACGCCCCAAGCGAGGTGACCATGCCGAGGACGGCCAGGACTATTTTCTTGTTATCGGCTCTTATCCTTCTATCCCTTCTCGCCGCCTGTCAAGAGCAGGAAACGCCCACGATCAGGACTCCCGGCCGCGAGGTCGTTCCATTCCGGGCGCTGGCCTTCGGCCTCGGTGAGGTCAGACTCCTCGACGGTCCGTTCAAGCGCGCCCTCGAGCTCAACCGCGCCTCTCTGCTCCGCTACGAGCCGGATCGCCTGTTGGCGAAGTTCTTCAGCGAAGCCGGCCTGAAACCCAAGGCCGAGCATTACGGCGGCTGGGAACACGATACGATCGCCGGCCACAGCCTGGGGCATTATCTCAGCGCCTGCGCGATCATGTACCGGTCGACGGGCGACGATCGATTCCCGGAGCGCGTCAATTATATCGTGGGGGAGCTCAAGACCTGCCAGG
The DNA here is from genome assembly GCA_022867325.1 of Candidatus Aminicenantota bacterium. Classification (GTDB taxonomy): domain Bacteria; phylum Acidobacteriota; class Aminicenantia; order Aminicenantales; family JAFGBC01; genus JAFGBC01. Next base: position 1,514 of record JALHUR010000459.1, read on the forward strand.
ACGCCGACCCCGACGGATATGTGGGGGCCATCCCGAACGGGAAACGAATCCTGATGGATGAGGTCGCCAAGGGTAACATCCGCTCCAAGGGGTTCGACCTCAACGGGCTGTGGGTGCCGTTCTACGTCCATCACAAAGTTCTGGCCGGGCTCAGGGACGCCTATCGGCTCTGCGGAAACAAGACGGCCCTCGAGATCGCTCTAAAACTGGCCGGCTGGATCGAAGGCGTCGTCAAGGGCTTGACGCCCGAGCAAATCCAGACCATGCTGAATTGCGAGCACGGCGGCATCAACGAGGTTCTGGCCGACCTCTATGCCGATACGGGGGACGAGCGCTGGCTCAAGCTGTTCCGGACCTTCCACCATCGGGCGATCCTGGAGCCCCTGGCGGCCGGCGTCGACATCCTGCCCGGAAAACACGGCAACACCAACATTCCCAAGCTTATCGGGCTGGCCCGCCGCTACGAGCTCAGCGGGGACGCGGCGGACCGCAAGGCGGCCGAGTTCTTCTGGGACCGGGTCGTCCACCACCATTCCTACGTCACCGGCGGCCACGGCAACAACGAATATTTCGGCGAGCCCGACAAGCTGCGGAACCGCCTGGGCGAGGGCACGACCGAGACCTGCAACGTTTACAACATGCTCAAGCTTTCCGAACACCTCTTCAGCTGGGAGGCGTCGGCCGACGTCGCCGATTTTTACGAGCGGGCCCTCCTCAACCATATCCTGTCCTCCCAGCATCCCGGAGACGGCCGCGTCATCTACAACCTGTCTTTGGAGATGGGCGGCTATAAGGTCTACCAGGACCCGGAATGGTTCACCTGCTGTATCGGGACGGGAATGGAGAACCACTCCAAATACGGCGGGGCGATCTTTTACCACAACGATCGGGAGCTGTTTGTCAGCCAGTTCATCGCCGCCGAGCTGAGCAGGCGCGAGAATGGGCTGGTCATCACCCAGAAGACGGCTTATCCCGAAGAGCAGGGGACGACGTTCGAATTCCGCTGCGACAAGCCCGTCCGCCTGACGCTCAACATCCGCTACCCACGTTGGGCCGAGAAGGGAATGGAGATTGTCGTCAACGGCAAGCCCGAACGAGTCGAGCCGCCGGCGGGCCGCTTCGTTTCCGTCCGGAGGACCTGGAAGACGGGGGACCGGGTCGAAGTCAATTTCCCCTTTACGCTCCGGCTCGAATCCATGCCCGACGACCCCAACCGGGCCGCCGTCATGTACGGCCCGCTCGTCCTGGCCGGCGACCTCGGACCGGTGGACGACCCCGGGGCGCGGGACGCCCTGTACGTCCCTGTGTTTATGACGGGAGACCGCTCCCCGGCCGACTGGACCGAATCCGTGGCCGGACGGCCTAACGCGTTCCGGACCAAGGGCGTCGGCCGACCGCGCGACGTCGAGCTCAAGCCCTTCTACGCCACTCACGACCGGCGCTATTCGATCTTCTGGGACCTATTCAGCGAGGAGGCCTGGCAGGCCCGCCAAGCCGAGTATCGGGCGGAGATGGAACGGAAAAAAGAGCTCGAGGCGGCCACGATCGACTTCGTCCAGCCGGGGGAGATGCAGCCCGAGCGCGACCACGATTTCCAGGGCGAGAGGACGAATCCGACCCGGTTTAAGGAGCGGCCCGGCCGGGAGGCGCGGGACGGCTGGTTCTCCTACAGGATCAAGGTCAACCCCGACCTCCCCTGCGCCCTGGTCGTGGAATATTGGGGCGGCTTCCCGGGCAAGAAGACCTTCGATATCATGGTTAACGGCCGGACGATCTCCGCCGAGAACATCTCGAACAAGAAGGACGGAAGCTTCCTCGACGTCCGCTACGAGATCCCGCGCGAGCTGACGAACGGAAAATCGTCGGTGATCGTCAAATTCCAGGCGAAGCCCGGAAACATGGCCGGCCCGGTTTTCGGACTCCGGACGGTCCGCAGCGCCTCCTAAGTGCCGACGTCAGCGGCGCTTTTTCTTGGCGGCCGGGGGATTGGCCGCGGGAGTCTCTGCGGACTTCGTTTCCTCGGCGAAGAACGACGGGGCCTCTCTCTTGCTTTTCAGAATGGCCCAGACGGTCGCGGCCAACAGGACGGCCACGACGACGGCCAGGCCGATGGTCATCTTGTTGTACTTGACGATGATCGGCGCCGCGATCAGGCTGACCAGGTTCGTCACCTTGATCATCGGGTTGAGGGCGGGGCCGGCCGTGTCCTTGAGCGGGTCGCCGACCGTATCGCCCACGACGCCCGCTTTATGCCGCTCGCAGCCCTTTCCGGTGTTGGCCTTGAGGTCCCGCGGCTCGTCCTCGATCGACTTTTTGGCGTTGTCCCAGGCGCCGCCCGCGTTGGCCATGAAGACGGCCAGGAGCTGGCCGCTCAGGATGATCCCCACCAGGAAGCCGCCCAGGGCCTCGACCTGAAGGACCAGGCCGACCACGATCGGCATGAGGACCGAGATCATGGCCAGCGGGACGAGCTCCTTCTGGGCCGCGGCCGTCGAGATGCCGACCACCCGGGCATAGTCCGGCTTGACCTTCCCTTCCATCAGCCCCGGGATCCGGAACTGGCGCCGGACCTCCTCGACGATAAGGCCGGACGCCCGGGTGACGGCCCGGAGCGAGAGCGAGCTGAACAGCCAGGGCAGGGCGCCGCCGAGGAGGAGGCCGACGAAGACCTTGGTGTCGGAGACGCGGATGGCGTCCATGACCTTCTCGACGCCGAGCTGAAGCTGGACGCGGCCGACGTCGGTGATGTAGGAGGCGAACAGGCTCACGGCCGCGATGACGGCCGAGGCGATGGCCACCCCCTTGGTGATGGCCTTGGTCGTGTTCCCGACCGCGTCGAGGTCGGCCATGATCTGGCGGGCCTTCTTGGTCTCTTCGTCATACTGATCGTGCCAGGCCATTTCGGCGATGCCGTTGGCGTTGTCCGAGATCGGACCGTAGGAGTCCATGGCCACGTTGTTGCCGGTGTGGCTGAGCATGCCGATGCCGATCATGGCCACGGCATAGAGGACGTAGAGCGGGCCCGTGGAGCTGTAGAGGACGAGGGCGATGATAAAGCTGATGGCGATGATGACGACGGCCCAGACGCTCGACTCCATCCCGACGGACAGACCGGAGAGGATGGTCGTGGCCGGCCCGGTTTTGGTCGACTTGACGATCTCCTTGACCGGGCTCTTGCGCGTCGAGGTGAAGTAGGACGTCAGCGGGTTGAAGGCCACGGCCAGGCCGACGCCGACCGAGGTCAGCATGGCCAGCCGCCAGTCGTGGGCGTAATTGACGGCCACGAGGAAGGACCAGAGGATGGTGTTGACGCTCGAAACTTCGTAGGAGCGGAACATGGCCTCCTCGGCGTCCTTGGCCCGGAGGAACTTGATCGGGAAGCGCTCCCAGATCGGGACGGTGAACGTCCCCAGGATCGAGGAGATGACGCCGATCGCCCGGATGATCAAGGGATAGACGATCCATTTCAGGGCGTGGGTGGGGTCGAGGGCCATCAGGGCCAGTCCCAGGATCAGCCCGGAGACGATGGTCACCTCGTAGGACTCGAAGATATCGGCGGCCATCCCGGCGCAGTCTCCGACGTTGTCGCCCACCAGGTCGGCCACGACGGCCGCGTTCCGCGGGTCGTCCTCGGGGATGTCCTTCTCGACCTTGCCGACGAGATCGGCTCCCACGTCGGCTGCTTTGGTGTAGATGCCGCCGCCGACCCGCATGAACAGGGCGATCAGGGTGCCGCCGAAGCCGAAGCCCAGCAGGGCGTCGGGGGCGGCCGTCCCGAAGACGATGAAGATGACCGTGCCGCCGAACAGCCCCAGGCCGTCGGTCAGCATGCCGGTGACCGTCCCGGCGTAATAGGCGATCGACAGGGCCTCGTTGAAGCCCCGGCGGGCGGCCGATGCGGCCCGGACGTTGGCCTGGATGGCCATCCGCATGCCGAGCTGCCCGACCATGAGCGAGAACATGGCGCCCATGATGAAGGCGATCGTCCGGCCGATGGCGACGATGATCTGGGCGTTCTTCTCGCCGAACTCGGCGACGGCCTCGCGGCTGGCCGGAACGACATAGACGCTCAGGAAGAGGGCGACCGTCAGGACCCCGATCACGGGCAGGATCTTGCGGAGCTGGCGGTTGAGGTAGCTGTCAGCGCCGATCCGGATGGCGTTCCAGACCTCCTGCATCTTCGCCGTGCCTTTATCCTTTTTAAGGACCGTTTTGCGGAGCATCCAGGCGTACCAAAGGCTGAGGAACGCCGTGAACAGAACTCCGATGATCGCGATCTGCTCGAAAGAGTTCAACCCGTGACGGGCCAGACCCAGTATGTTCATGATTCACTCCATCGACAGGAACTCTCGAGATTTCGAACGCCTATTTTACATAAGACGGCGAAAAAATCAATCATTTTCGTCGATTTTTCAATTTTTCGGGTCTCCATCCGACTCTATATGTGCGGGGTAAATATGGAATCGACTACAAAAAAAAGCCTTTCTCTGTCAGATCGACTCAGGCAGTCGGAAGACCGGCTCAATGAAACCGCCAGGATCCGCCGGATCTTCTCCCAATGCAACAAAGCCCTGATCGGGGCGGCCGATGAAGCGGCTCTTCTGAAAGACATCTGCCGGATCCTGGTCGAGAGCGGCGGGTACAGCCTGACCCGGATCGGCATCCCGAGCGACTCTGTCGGCACGACCTATCGGACCGTCGCCCAGAGCGGCGCGGATGACGCCCGGCAGGGACCGGACGCTTCCGAGGCCGCCCTTCCTTTGAAGACTCAAGAAACGTCCTTGGGCGTGCTTGAAATTCACACTCCCGATCACCGCGCCATCTCCGGGGAGGAAAATGAGGTCCTGACCGAATTGGCCGAAATCATTTCGTTCGGCATTATGGGCCTTCGCGCCCGGAATGCCGTCCTGCGAACGGAGGAAGAGCTCAAACAAACCCTGAAGAACCTCCGGGGCGCCCTGGGCGGAGTCATCGAACTATCCGAATCCGTCGTCGAAATCCGGGACCCCTGTACCGCCGGCCATCAGCGCCGGGTCTCCGATCTCGCCCGGTCCATCGCCACCAACATGGGGATGCCCAAGGAGCAGATCGAGGGGATCCGGATCGCGGGCTCCATCCACGACATCGGTAAGATCTCCATCCCCGCCGATATACTCTGCAAGCCCGGACTGTTGACGTCATTCGAGTTCGACTTGGTCAAGGCCCACCCCAAGATCGGGTATGACCTCCTGAAGACGATCCAATTCCCCTGGAAAATCGCGGATATCGTCTACCAGCATCACGAACATATGGACGGTTCGGGGTATCCGCTCGGCCTTTCCGGAAAGGATATCCTGATCGAAGCCCGGATCATCCGGATCGCCGACGTCGTCGAGGCCATGTCCTCCCATCGGCCCTACCGGCCGGCCTTCCCCTTCGAGAAAGTCATGGATGAAATCACCCGAAAACAGGGCGCCTGCTTCGATACGGCGGGCGTCGCCTCCTGCGTGGATTTATTCATATCCAAAAACTATATGTTTCATTGAGAACCGGTCGGCGCGGTCAGCGTCAATTCACCCTAATCCCCGATCCTGAAGCTCCACGGACGTAAGTCCGTGGAGCTTCAGTACGTCGGGGATCGGCGGATGGGGACGGTCCGTTTGTACTCGTTCAGCCGCTTGACAAAAATTTCCTGATTGGTTAATATTTTTTTTTAACTGAGGAGGCAAAAACATAAACCAAGGACTGAATTTCTGGGGTTGGAGCTTCCTGGCCGCCGCCTGGGGAGCGATCCTGGTATTAACGATTTATTGCTTCAGCCGCGTGCTGGGGGCCAAGAAAAAAAAAGATGCCGGGCCGGTTGAAACCGGCGGCCGGGCCCATTGGGCTTCGCGCATCGGCCTGATCCTGGCCATGGCCGGCAACGCCATCGGCCTGGCCAATTTCCTGCGCTTCCCGGTCAAGGCTGCAGCCAACGGCGGCGGCGCCTTCATGATCCCCTATTTCTGCGCCCTGCTTTTCCTGGGCGTCCCGCTGATGTGGGTGGAATGGTCCATAGGCCGCCACGGCGGCATCCACGGCCACGGCACGACACCCGGCATGTTCGCGTTGCTGTGGAAGCACCCGGCCGCCAAGTACCTCGGCGCCCTGGGGATCTCCCTGCCGTTTATTATCGTAGTTTATTATAATTTCATCGAGTCCTGGACCCTGGGCTTCGCCTGGTTCTCGGGCACCGGCAAATATTTCGGCCTGACGACGCGCGACGCCATGGGCCAGTTCCTGCGCGGCTTCCAGGGAGTGGAGCACAACCAGTTCTTCGCCTCCTGGCTGCCCCTCCTTGTTTTTCTGGCCCTCACCATTTACCTGAATTACTATTTCCTGCGCAAAGGCATATCCAAAGGCATCGAAGTTCTGGCTAAGATCGGTATGCCGGTGCTGTTCATTTTCGGCATCGTTTTGGCCATCCGTGTGCTGACCCTGGGCACCCCGGCTTCGGGCGTCTCTTCGGTGGGCGAGGGCATGGGATTCATGTGGAATCCCGATTTCAGCCAGCTCGGCCGGGCCTCGGTCTGGCTGGCGGCCGCCGGGCAGATTTTTTTCACTATGAGCCTGGGCATGGGCATCATCAACACCTACGCCTCCTACCTGCGCGAAAAGGATGACGTCACCCTCAACGGCCTGACCACCACCATGACCAACGAATTCGCCGAGGTCATCCTGGGCGGCACCATCGCCATCCCGGTGGCCGTGGCCTTTTTCGGCGTGGTCGAGACCAAGCTCATCGCCAACGAGGGGGCCTTCAACCTGGGCTTCCAGTCGCTGCCGGTCATCTTCCAGAAGATCCCCATGGGCCAGATTTTTGGGGCCATGTGGTTTCTCCTGCTCTTCATCGCCGGTATCACGTCGTCGGTGGCCCTGACCTCGCCGGCCGTCGCCTTCCTGGAGGACGAATTCAAGTGGAAACGCACCAAAGCGGTGAATACGGTGTTCGCCGTCATGGTGGCCTGCACGGCGCTGGTTGTCGCCTTCTTCAAGTTCGGCTTTCAGGACGAGCTCGATTTCTGGGCCGGCACATTCGGCCTGGTCGTTTTCGCCACCATCGAGATCGTCATCTTTTCCTGGATTTTCGGCGTTAAGAAGGGTTGGAAAGACATGCACCTGGGCGCTGACATGAAAGTGCCGAAAATCTTCAAATTCATCCTGAAATATGTCACCCCGGTCTACATGCTGGTGGTCCTGGGTGCCTGGACATACCAGGAAGCCATCGGTAAGTTCCTGATGAAGGGCGAGGAACAAAGCCATCATCCCTATCTCGGGGGGGCGCGCGCCATGTTCATCGGTTTGATCCTGGTCACCGTGCTCATGGTCTGGCTGGCCTGGCGCAAGAAAAATAAACAAGCCGTAAGCCAATAACCAGTCAAACCCTCGACACTTCTATGATGGCGAAACGCAAGCCCCCCGCGGCTTTTCTTTTTTCTTCATCTTCTTTCCTTCTTATGGCTGCCTCGGTTTCTTGAACCACCCTTCTATCCGCGCCTCTGAGCGCACTGTAATATC
>JALHUR010000460.1 GCA_022867325.1 Candidatus Aminicenantota bacterium
GACGGTCGTCGGCCGAAAGCCCGTCCGGGCCCCCGGTTTGGCGGGCTTCCCCGCGTGCGACGGCGAGGTGAGGGCCTTGGCCGACGGGATCTGGGGCCCCTGCGACGGTTCTGCGGTCAAGCAAAGAGCCTACGGAAAAGGCCGGATCTTCTGGGGGGTGCCTCTGAACGATATCCTGCGCGATCGAGGGCTCGGGCCCGATTTCCGGGTGCTCGACATTTCCAACGCCGATCAGCACATCGATTTTATCCATCGATCCACCGGCCGCGAAGACATCTACTTCGTCTCCAACAGCGCCAAAGCCACGGAAGCCTTCGACGCGGTCTTCCGGGTGGGGGCGGACAGGACGCCCGAGTTCTGGTATCCCGACACGGGCAGGATCGTCCCTTGCCGTTCGTTCGCCCGGGTCGAGGGCGGCTGCCGGCTGACTTTGGAGCTCCCGGCTTACGGCTCCGTTTTCGTCGTCTTTCGCCAGACGCCGACGCCGGCGGCCTATCTTTCTCCGGCGCCCCTGAAGGCGGAATCACAGCCGGTCGCCGCCATCGCCGGCCCCTGGACGGTCCGTTTCCCGCCCGGATGGGGCGCGCCGGAATCCGTCCTCTGGAACGGCCTGATCAGCTGGACCGAATCGGAAGATCCCGGCATCCGGTATTTTTCCGGGACGGCGAGCTATACGGCGGAATTCGAGCTCGGCGAGCCGCTGTTCCGGGAGGGGCGAGGCTGGCTCCTCGACCTCGGAACGCTGCGGGAAGTCGCCGAGGTGACTCTCAACGGCCAGCGCCTGGGCGTTCTTTGGAAGGAGCCGTTTCAGGCGGATGTTTCCGGCTTGTTGAGACCCGGCCGGAACGTTCTCGAGGTCAAGGTCACCAACCTCTGGAACAACCGCCTCATGGGGGACCTCCTGAATCCGGGGCAAAAACCGTATGCGCGCACCAACATGGTCCTAAAGGTGCGGGACCTGATCCCGGCCGGACTGTTCGGGCCGGTGACCATCCGGCGCGCCGCCGGACCGTCGAGCACCGGGGGACGGTCGACCGGCGCCCTGGTTCGCGCGCTTGAATCGGCGCGTTGAAGTTTCTTCGGCGCCGCCGGCGGGACGTTCCTTCGTCAAGTCCGTCAACGCGGGCCGAGGAGTTCGATCTTCTGGAGAACCAGCCCGTAATGTCCGCCGGGAGGGTTGACGCCGATCTTCATCCCGTTCCAGTCCGCGGCGAAATTCGTCGAGTAGAGCAGCCACATCGTCCGGCCGTCCGCGCTGATGAATTTGGACGGGACATTGACGAAATAGGCCTGCTCGCCGAAGTCCTTCATGTAGGACACGAGCCGCCAGGGCCCCGTGAGGGCGTCCGACTCGAGGATGTAGGTGTTCATGCGGGCGCAGGTGTTCCCGCCGTCGGTGACGAACATCAGGAACTTCTTGAGCGGCGCGTCGTAGGTCACGGTGACGCAGCCCATCGCGTTGTTCCACTCGAGGAGCGGCTTGATCCTCGTAAAATCGGCCGTCCACATGGGCTTCCCCTGGGCGTCGCGGCCGGCGTAGAACTCGTACTTCGAAGGGTCGTTGATGGTCTCGGGCGACGGCGTCACGCGGATCAGGTAGACCTGGTCGCCGGTGATCCAGCTCGCGTTCCAGAACCGCCACTTCGGGTCCGAGCTATCGGCCCCATGGGCGACGAGATAGGCCTTGCCGTCCGGGGAGCGCTGCATGTCCTTCCCGAAATCGACGAAGTGGGGCGAGCCGATCTTGACCGGGTACCCGTTGATCCCGGTCTCGCCGAACAGCGGCTTGTCGGGGGTATGCGGGGTCTCCTTCCAGGACCGCCCGAGGTCCGTGGAGACGCGGAAGCCGACGAACGGTCCCAGCCAGGGCCAGTTCACAGTAATAGGCCCGTAGGGCGCCCCGCCGGACGGGTCCAGGCAGTACGTCCCGTAATACCAGATCCCTCGATAGACCAGGCTGCCGCAGGGATAGCGGCCATGATAGGGGAGTGCCGAGGAGACGTGGAGGCCCAAACTGTAGACCTTGAGGTCCAGGGGGTCGCTCCCCTCGATGACGGCCTGTCCGGTGCGGGCGGCATTGCCGCTGCTTTCCCCGGAACTGCAGCCTTCCCTGGAGCCGTCCAAGCGCCAGCAGGAGCCGTCCGTCCAGGGCGAATACAGCTTGTCATCCGCGGCCCAGGAGGGGTACCAGGTGTCCCCGCAGAGGAAGCCGCTCTTGAGGCCCAGGAAACGGATCCCTGTCAGGTCCCTGGACCGCTCGAAAGGACAATCGGCCGGCGGTTCCGATTTCCAGGTGAACGGCTCAAACTTCACGACCTCGGGTTTGGGCTGCCCGTAGGCCCTTAGAAGGGGGATCATCAGGATCATGAGGCTCCCGATTACGACGGCGCTCTTTCGGACGTTCATCTTCGGTCCTCCTTTTCCTTCTTAGTCATTTCGCCCACATCGCTTAGGCCCGTTCGTCCGGAGGGGTGGAGCGATGCGGTAGCGGCGTCCCTCATCGTTTCGCCTTGACGTCGTCGAGCACGGCGAGCAGGGCGTGGTAATTATCCACGAGCAGCCCCTCGTAGCCGTGACAACCCCCGCGCCAATCCCGCCAATCTCGCGACCGGCCGTCGGCGCAAAAGCCCTGGAACTCGCCGCGGGCGTAGCCAGCCAGCATCGGATCGAAGATGCGGCGGGCCTCCTCGGCGCGGCCGAGCCGATAGAGCGCCTTGACGGTATAATAGGCCCAGCAGCCCGTCGCGCCGCCGTTCTCGTAGAACTGGAAACCGTCGCTGCCGTCGTCGAGCCGCGGCTCTCCGGGGGCCTCGGGGGGATAGTTCTCGTGGACGTAGTCGCCCTTCCTCACCGGCACCAGGTTGCCGGGCAGGCCGAGCGAAAAGTCCGCATAGCCGACTTCCGCCATCTTGGCCAGCAGGCGGTCCATCACGCCGTTGGCCGTCTTGTCGTCGAGCAGTCCGAACGTGACGGCCATGCCCTGGACGAACGTGAACCAATAATCGTGCAACCGGCCGTCCGCGCTCTTCCAGCCGGCGAGGACGCCGGTCGCGGGATTGAGGAAGGCCGGCGCGTAGGCGGCGCGGAGCTTGGCGGCTTTCGCGGTGAAATAACCGGCGTCATCGGCATGTCCCAGGCGGGCCGCGAGATCGGCGAACAGCATCGCGGCGCGGTACGCGAGCGCGTTGGAGAAGGCGTCCTCGTGGCCGAAGTTGATCGTGTCCCACCAATTGGCCGGTCGTCTCTCCCTCCGGGGGCGATCGCCGAAGTTGCCGGTGCCCGGATATTCGATGAGGCCGTTCCCGTCCTTGTCCCCGGCGAACATGTCGCGGGCCCAGGCGGCCAGCCGGTCGTAGTTGTCCCGGGCCCAGGTCAGGTCGCCCGAGCTCGTGACGTAGTTCCCGGCCGCGATGAGGAACGACGGCAGCGTATCCGTCGTCGTCCAAGGCGTCGTCCAGACGAGATGGCCGGGGCCGAGCTCCGGGTCCGTGTAGCCGACCTGGCCGTAGCCCTTGGCGCCGGCGAGGTAACGGTCGAGGGTCATGCGCACCAGATCGTTGGCCGTCAAGCCGTCGGCCAGGGGCGGGGTCTGCGCGGCGAGGTCGGAATACAGGAACAACGTGAACGCGCACGGGTCGCTGGCCGCGTTGTTGGCCAGCATCTGTACGCGGGGGTTGACCTGGAAGATGTTGAGCCAGTCCCGCCGGAAGCCGTCATAGCGCGGATCGCGGTCGACCTCCGGCAGCTTCGGATAGATCGAGGTCACCTCGAGACGGTAATCGACGTGCCGCCGCTCCGCCGTCGCCGGGGGGAACGCGATGCGCACGAAGGCCGGCTTCGTCCGCCGGCTGGCGTCGTAGTCGAGGGCGCCGGGGCCGGTGATGCGCAGCGTGCCCATGTCGGGCAGATGGAGCACGCAGGGCAGGACCATCCGGCGGTCATCCGGATTCATGACTCCGAGGAGAGTCGCATGGTTGGCTTTCTGATCGAACGTCAGCGTGAAGGCGGGGGCTTCGATGCCGACGGCATAGTCGGACCCCAAGGTCAGGGTCTGTTCGGTCCACTCAACCCGCCACACCGGCCGGCCGTTGATCTTATAGGTCTGACCGTCGAGTTCGACGCCGGCCACGGGCTCGGTTGCCGGAAGGGCCGGATTCTGGCCCAGATGGCCCCGTCCCAGCGAGTCCACGGTGAACACGGAGAACGCCGGGGCCAGACGCGACAAGCCGACGGCCAGGAAAGCGGATCGATGATCCAGACCGGCTTGACGGCCGGGGAGACGCGGAAAAGGAGCGGCCGGCCCAAGCGCCGCGGAGAGGGCCAGCAATCCCAGCAGTCCCAAGAATGGGCATCGTTTCATCGTCTCCTCCCAAGGCCGCAGGCTTATTTATCGAGCCGCTTCAAGGCCTCCTCGGCCGCCCGCCGGATCATGTTCTGATGGGACGGAAGGGTGGCGGACTCGCGGAGGAACGGGACCAGCGACGCGTCGCCGGTCAGGCCCAGGGCGCGGAGGGCCTCGGCCCGGACGCGGACGCTTGCGTCCTTCCGGAAGAGGTCCTTATAGAAAGCGGCGAGGCGCTTGTCCTTGAAGGCGCCAAGAGCCTGGACGGCCGCGGTCCGGACGGAAGAGTGCGGGTCCCCGCAGGCCTTCTGGAGGGCCGCGGAGACCTCGGCGGAGGATCTCCGGGCCAGCGCTTCGACGGCCTGCCGGCGGACCGCCCAGAAGGGATCGCTCCGGGCGCTCCGGGAAAGCCCCGCCAGGACGCCGGGCTGGTCCTGGACGGCCGCGAGCTCCCCGGCGGCGGCCATCCGGCCGATGACGTCGTCGTTCCCGAGCTGATAGAGAAGCTCGGCCGTTTCCTTGGGGAACGTCGTCTCCTTGATCAGCTCGTTCGCCGCGTCGAACCTTACCAGCAGGGGTTTCGTCTCGGCCGGGAATTCGAACGTCTCCTCCCGCTCCCGGATCCAGATCCTGTGCACCTCCGGCTTGCCGGCCGTGACGACCTTGACGGCGACCGGGACGCGGAAAACGGGTACGCCTTTGGCGAAGTCCTGGACCTGCGCGACCTTGAGGCGGACGAGCTTCCGGGCCGCGTCCCATTCGCTCCGGATCTCGAACACGGGATGGCCGGGCTTGAACAGCCACTGGTCGAAGAACCAGTCGAGGTTCCGGCCGGTGACGGTCTTGACCGAACGGATGAAGTCGGCCGTATCGACCGCGTCGAACGCGTAGCAGTGAAGGAACTGACTGAGGGTCTTGAAGAAGACCTCGTCGCCGAGGATGGCCCTGAGCATGTGCAGGACGAGCGCTCCCTTGGGATAGCTGTGCGAATCGAACATGTCCTCCGGCCGGTCGTAGCGGTCGGACACGATCGGGCGGATGTAACGGGTCTTGGCCTCCCTGAGGTAGGCGGCGAGCTTGTTCTGGAGATTGACCGCCCCCTCGTCGTCGCCTTTATCGTGCCGGAAATACAGGTAGTCCGAGTACGTTCCGAAGCTTTCGTTCATCCAGGCATGGCCCCAGCTGCGGAGGGTGATGAGGTCGCCCCACCATTGGTGGGCCAGCTCGTGGGAGACGATCCCGATCGCGGAGAAATCCGGCTCGTCTTCCTCCGCGACCATGATCCGCTGCGTCATCGCCGTGGCCGAGGTGCTCTCGGCGCCGCCGCCCAGCGGGACCGAGATCTGGTCGTATTTCTGCCAGGGATATTCGTATCCGAAGATCGCGTTGAAGAACGCGATCATCTCGGGGGTCTTGCCGTAGGTCGGGCGGGCCTTGGCTTCGTCCCGGGGATAAACCCAGTAATTGACCGGCAAGTTCCGATAGGAGTCCCGGACGACGACGTAAGGCGCGGCGGCCAGGAAGATGAGGTAGGTCGAGTGAGGGAGCTCCTGCGACCAGTGGTAGGTGACCGTTCCCGCCGCGGGGTCCTCGAACACGCCGACCAGGCGGCCGTTGGACGCGACCTTGAGGCCGGCCTTGACCGTGGCCACGATCTCGCTGGTGGCCTTGTCGTTCGGATAATCGAAGCAGGGGAACCAATGGTGGACGTTATCGGGCCAGGAATCGGACCAGACGAGGCGGGGATTCTCCGGCGTCTCGTCAACGAACTTGAGCCCTTCCCGGGGCTCCCGGCCGTCGTACCGGCACGTGAAGGTCACGATCTCGCCGTATCTCGCCGGGCGGGCCAGGACGACCGTGAGCTCCTTCTCCGCCTGCTCGAACCGCAGGGGCGTGCCGTATTCGTCGACGACGGAGGACACGGTGAACTCCTCGGCGTCGAGGACGCAGCTCTCGAGGCCCTCTATGAAGGAGGACACGGTGACCGTGGCCGTCCCGGCGAACGACTTCCGGTCGAGGTCGAGCGCGATCTTGACCAAGTAGTGCAGAGCGTCGTAGCTCCGCCCGCGCTCGGACTGGAGCGTTTTCTTGGAGTAATCGATCGTCTGCCCCGGCAGGGCCGTGACGAAGGCCAGAATGACGACGGCGATGATCGTGAGCGTTCTTCTCATATCCGTTCTCTCCTCAGTAAAGGGGCTTTTTTCTAATGGTCTGGAGGATCCCGTCCTCTCTCATCAGGGCCTCGATCTCGGCGACCGTCCGGGGGACGCCGAGGGACAGGTTCTCGCAGCCGCTCTCCGTGATGGCGACCGTATCCTCGATCCGGATCCCGATCTCCTCCTCGAGGCGGAACAGCTGGATGTCGCAGGCGAAGACCATCCCCGGCGCCAGGATCTCGTCCGGACCGGCGAACAGGCCGGTGACGTCGTGCGTCGCCAGCCCGATCATGTGGTTGTAGCCGCCGTAACGGACGATCCCGGCGAAATCCTTGGCGTATGCGTCCAGGCCTTTGTCCTTGAGCATGGCCGCGACCTTCTCGCCGACCTGTTTGAACGAGACCCCCGGCCGGTAGTTCGCCAGGCAAGTGTCGTGGACCGCCAGGGCGACCTCATAGAGCTCTTTCTGGCGGGCCGAGAACGACCCCGAGGCCGGGAACGAGGTCGAGATGTCGACGTGATAATCGGCATAATCGGGGCCGGCGTCGAGGATGACGAAATCGCCGGCCTGCAAGATGCGGTCATAGGCGTGGTAGTGACCGTAGGCGGGGTTCTTCCCGGACATGATGATCGGGCGGTAGGCCTGGCCCGCCGCGCCCTCGAGGCCGCAGACGAACTCGAACACGGCGGCAAGCGACTTCTCCGGCACGCCGGGCCGGGTCGACTGGATCAGGGCCCGGTGGGCCTTGACGCCGATCCGGGCCGCCTGGCGAAGAACGGCGAGCTCGGCGGGCGACTTGATCTGGCGAAGCTCCCAGACAAGAGGGGCGCCGTCCCTGATCTCGACCTGGGGGAGTTTGTCGCGGAGCTGCTTGACGAACTGCAGTTCGCGGGTGAGCCGTCCGTCCCAGAGGTTCAGGGTCATCGACCTTTGGAGCGAATTGAACTTCTCGGTGGCGTTCTCTGGGCCGATCTCCTCGGGCTTGTACATGGCGTAGAGGATCTTGGTTCGCTGGCCCAGGCCCGCCAGGAAGGGGCCGAACTGATCGGCCGGAAGGACCCGCTCGACGCCGGTGAAGGCCTTTGGGTCGCGGACGAAGTCCCGCGGGATGCCCTCGCTCTGGGCGTCCGCTTCCGTCATGGTGAAGAACAGGACGCTCTCTTTCCTGAGGCCGTCGACGACGAGGAAGGCGTTCGGGACGGGGGCCCCGGTGAGATACGCAAAATCGTGGCCCTGCCGGAAGGCGACATCCGAGGCGGGCGCCGAGGCGCCCAAGAAGACGGCCGCGCCGTCGGGGATCTTCTCCATGAAGCGGGCGCGTCGGGCGGCGTACTCGCCGGGCTCGAACGTCAGCGCGGCCGTCAGGGGGCCGGCCAGCACAAGCAATCCGGCCGCCCAGCCGACGAGGCGCAGCCGCCGATTCATCGCAACCCCGCTTTGCCGGTCCCGTCGGCCGGAGCGATCGAGATCCGGACGGTCGACGTCCATTCGCCGCGGATCCAGAGGACCACGTCCTCGCCTTCGAGCCCCGGGATCAGGCCGGCCCGGACGTCCTTGCCGACTAAGGCCGGCCGACCCGCGATCTCGACCCGGGGGATCGCCGCGTCCCAGCTCCGGACCCGGAGGACCGGATTGACCGCGGGCGATTCTTTCGAGGCCTGGAGGACGACGGTCAAGCGGCCGGGACCATCCTGTCCGCGGTGGGCGACGACGAAGGCCCGTTCCGTGGGATCGAACCCTTCGCCGCGGAACGCTTCGCCCTCGACCTCCATTTCCGGCGGCGACAGCCAGGACTTGGCCAGGGGGAGAAGGGCCTCGGCCGGCCGGTCGGTCAGGCCGTTCAGCATCAGCATCGTCACGCCGTCCGCCGTCTCCTCGTAGGGCCGCCAGGACTGGATGTGGGCCAGGGAGCTGTGCGAGACCCGGTCCGGGGCCAGGGCCCAGCGGCCGCTCGAGCGGATCTGTTGGGAGACGGGCCAGTGATTCCACCACGGGAAGATCGATCGCTCCCGGATGATCTCGCCGGCGTAGCAGTCGATGGCCACGTTCCTCGGGTCAACGATGACGAAGGGGCTGAAGCGGGCCTTCAGGTTGACCCGGAGGATGTTCCCGCCGACCGGTCGGACCAGCCATTTGTGGCCGGGGGTGTCCAGGTCGCTGATGCGATGGAGGACGCCCAGGGTCTCGGCGTCGAAGTCGGCCTTCTCGCCGGGCGGTCCGTCGGCCCAGGAATAGGTGTGGGTCTCGCCCTTCATATTGGCCAAGGTCAGGGCCTCGGTCCTTATGTTGTCCTCGGGGCGCGTTCCGGGCGGGTTGATGATGATGGCCTCGTGGTACTGCCGGAAATTATTCCATTCCTTACCCTCGGCCGGATCGACCCGCGGTTTGGACGACCAGACCTTGATCTTGCGGACGCACGAGCCGTCGGGATAGACGGTATAGGTCTCCTCGACCCAATCCCCCCACCCCGTCAGCGGATCGATGTTGACGAGGTCGTAATTGACGCTGACCGGCGCGTACCGCCAGAGGACGACGACCCGGGCGTCGCTGCTCTCAAGGATCCGGGGATGCGAGAAGCGGGCCTGCTTGTCGGCCATGGGCTCGGCGCTCGTCGGCATCGCCGGGACCTGGGTCTCGTAGAATTCGTTCGTGTACCAGATGCCGTTCTCGGTGACCCAGGCGGGGATATAGCTCGTGCCGCGCCAGAAGATGAGCCGGTTGGGAGTCTCGTCGAAACGGACCACCACGTCGGCGGCGTCTCCGACACGCCACGGATTCTCCCACTCCTCGGCGTAGCGGAGCCGGGTGTAGTAGGCCCCGAAGCGGCCCGGTCCCTTCGGTCCCGAGGGCAGGACGGGCGGACGCAGCGGCGCCGGGCCGGCCGGCCTCAGGCGGGACGCCGCGGCCGAGGCCTAGGCGGGAGAGAGGGCGGCATCGTAGATCCTGACGTCGTCGATGATCCCGTCGAACGAGAACGCCACGGGCGCAACGACCCGGATCTCCTCGCTGAGACCGAGAGGTGTCTGGTTGTGCCCGATCCAGACATCGACCTCTGGGGCGAAACGGGGCGGACCGGAAGCGGCTTTTTCGCCGACAAGCTGGCCATTCAGGTAGAGTCTGAGCCCGGTCGCCGGATCGAAGACCCCGAGGATATTGTTCCAGGCATAGAGCGGCAGCCCGACGCTCGATCGGCAGTCCTGCCATCCTTCCCTCGTGGCGAGATGGAGCCCGAACCGCCCTTCCGGGTCGATCCCGAAAAAGTAGCCGGCCTGGCGGTCCTTTTCCTGGTTGATGATCGCGCACCACGTCCAGGGGTAGGTCTGGAGCGCGACCCACGCTTCGACCGAGAAGGCCCCGCGGAGCCGGGGCATCTTCACGGCGCTGCGAACGACGGTCGTGGTCTGCCCGTCGAAACGGAGGGCC
>JALHUR010000461.1 GCA_022867325.1 Candidatus Aminicenantota bacterium
CCGCGGATCGCTGTCAACATCATAGATGGATTATCTTTGACGAATCGAATGTGCGTGCGGAGTTACGAAGGAGCCGAGAAGCGCGGCACTCATGGAAGCCATGAGTACTCCAAAGCGCGCGAGGAAACGGCGTTAAGAACCCGAAGGGGAGCAAGGCCGGTCCGTTTTCCGTCCAATCCTCCAGCCCGGCTTCAGGGCGCCTTAGAATGCGGGACGGACAACATACTGAAGGGCAACGGCTTGAAACTCTTGACGGTCGTTTTATCCTGAACGGTGTGATAAGTCCTGTCCTCGAGGATCGGGTATCGTCCGCCGAAATAGAGGTTGAAAATGATCCGGAACGTGTTGACCGGCGAGATGGTCGTGGAGAGAACGCTCGTGTCGACGCCGGGCAGGTAGTAGGCGTTCAGGATTCCGCAGCGGATCCGGACGGTGAGAATGGCCCTCTTCTTGGAGTCGGCATCCTTCATGAGGGCCAGAGGTTTTTCCTCGTCGCCGGGCCCCTCGTCCGCTTGAAGGACGATGATGGGAGGGGTTTTGGACTTGGCCAGGATCGTTCCGACGACGGCCATGATCTTGGTGTTGGCGTAGATGACCTGATCGATGTACTTCTGGTCCTGCGTTTTCGCCTCGGCCGCCTTCCGGTCGGGGACACTGCCGTCCGGGCCGAAGACGAAGGGATGGTGGGGCAGGAGCATGTGCATGAAGACGAACTTGGGCCCCTCCATCTCGGGAATCGTGGCCAGGAGGTCGAATTTCTGGAGGACGCTCTCGCGGGCGTTGGGGAACATGAACGCCCCTTTGGCCAGAGGGTTGAAAACGGTCGCCTCGATGAACTTGAGCAGGAATTCCTGGTTGAAACCGAGCAGGCCCGCGCCTTGGAAGTTGAGGTCGGCCCGGGGGTTCGACTTGGTCGGCTCGTACCATGAGCCGAGATGGATGTAGCGGTAGCCGAGGGGCTTGAGGAGCCGCCAGACTTTGAAGTCCTGCAGCATGCGGAGGATGGACCGCTTGCGGACCGGCCCCTTTTCGACGAGGCCGGTTAGATAGTCCATGTTGAGGGAGCTCGACAGGGAAAGAAAGGTTCCGATGTAATTACTGTGGCTTTCCGAGGCGACGTAAAAACCGCTCCGGTTCAGAAACCCGGTGAAGGCGGAGTTGTCGTAGCGGAAATATTCCTTGAGGATTTCCTCGTTGCCGTAGCGATCGAAAATGAGGTAATAGATGTCCGGGAGCCGGTCCCGCGGCGGCGCGCCAGCCTGGAGCGTCTTGATCTCCACGGCCAGGCCGTCATCGGCGCCGAGGCCTCGGAGCGATCCCAGATGGAAGATGCCGATCTGAACAAGGGACAGCACGACCAGAAGCAGGACGAAGGTCGAAAGCATCGAGACGAGCGTTCCGAGGTTCTTGCGGGTTCGGAGGACGAGTAGGCCGAGGGCGGCAAACAGGAGGATCCAAGCGACGAGGGGAAGGGCGATAGGAAGCTTGGGTTTTTTCAGGAGGGTCGTCTGGACGAAATTCAGGAAATGGCCGAAGGAGAGCGCCATAAAGGACGCCAGGAAGGCGATCAGGGTCGCCTTGCGGCGGTCCCGGACGAGAGCCCGGGCGACCAACCAGAAAAGGGCGGTCAGGACCAGCGCCGCGGCGATCGGGACGAGGATGACCTCGACATCGACTTCCTCGATATTATAAGTGTAGAGGAAAAGCGGGGGAAATAGGGCATAGAGAAACGGATAGAAGTTTCTGATCGTTTTCATCGCGCTTCTAAGCCGACTTCGCCTGCATCAGGTAGAGAGTCCGGGTCGAATCCCGGATGGTCACGGCCCTAAGAATTTTGAACATCCGTCCGAACTCTTCCTCGAACCGGGCCAGGGTGTAGTCCCCGAAAATGTCCTCGCGGGTGACCAGCAGCCGGCGGACCTGGGAATCCTCCTTGGGGACGAACTCGATGATCAGGAATCGGCAGATTTTTCGGAAGTAAGCCGCGATCCGGTCGAAGGGAAGGTTGTTGGAAATGGCCAGGTGATGAATGAGGGCCAGGGCCAGGGCGGCGTCGGCCGGCCCCCGCTCCTCGAGCGACATCCGCTCCCGGTTGTCCCAGCCGACGCCGGGGCTCGGGTTGGTCAGGTCCATGACCAGGGGCAGCAGGTTGGTCTCTTTTTTGGCCGCCATTTCCCGATAATTTTTTTCGACGGCCAGGGGATCAACGTCGAAGGAGACCGTCCGGATCCCCCGCGAGCTCGCGATCCGGCTGAAAAGGCCCGTGTTGGCCCCCATGTCCCAGAGCGTCCCCGGCTGGGCGACGTCCAGGAACTCGGCGATGATCCGCTTTTTATGCTCATGGCCTTCGGCCGTATAATTCGTGTCCTGATAGTAATCCCCCCACTCGGTGGCCTTGGAGTGGAACTTGAGCTTCCGGATATTAGACTCCAGGCTGTCCGTCAGCGCCAACAGGGCGGTCCGGCTGAACCGTCTCACCTTGAGCTTTTCCGTCCTCGAGGCGTAATGCTTCTGGCTGGCGGCGTGGGCATGGATGTGGGTCAGAATGCCGGGCGCGAAACGGGTCCGGAAGGGAAGGCTTCGGCTGGCCAGGTTGAGGGGAATCCCGTCGATGAAGATCCTCAGCCAGAGGCCGAACCGCTCGTCCCTGCGGGCCATCAGGAGCAAGGGGGCCAGGAAGTGCTGGCAGAACTGGCGGTAGGCGACCCAGGGCTTCCAGTCCCGGACGAGTTCGAAGGACAGGGTGTCGATGAGGACGGGAGCGCCGTCCCGGAATTGGATGTTGTAGGCGCTCGCGTCCTTGAGGATCATCTGGAACTCGAGGGCCGCCTTATGGATGCGGAGGGTGGCCAGAGCCGCGTCCTTGAGCTGGCTGAAGCACCATTCATAGGGATAGGAGATAAACCGGATCAGTTCGGGCTTGATGATTTTATAAGCAAGGGCGGTCAGGGGCGGCGCCAGGGTCGTCTCCTCGTGCCGGACGAGAAGGCCGGACTTGGTCAGGCGCTCGTAGAGCCCCGAGCTCATGAGATGGTCGTAGTGTTCGCGGTAGGCTTGATTGACCTGGCGGTAGAGGATCCCGCCCTTTACGAACAGAAAGCCGCTCGGATCGCGGAATGAGCCGGCGAGCTCAGACCAGTCATTCCTCATGCCTGTCTTTCTTGAAAAGCTTCAGGAAGAAAGCCTTGATCCTCTTCCAGAAGATCTTGACGGCGAAGGAAATGCTGACGAAAGCCGCGATCAGAATCTGGATGACGTAGCTTCCGGTGCCCGGATCGATGTAGGCGTAATTCGGCTTCGGTAAGCCCAGGAGGAGGACCAGGACGCCCGCCGCCAGCAGCATTTTGTGTTTGAATTCTCTCATTTTTTTCTTCTCAAAAACCAATTATTTAGCACGAATCGAACGAGTTGTCAAATCGAAGTATGTGTTTTAGAATAGGGTCCCTATGAGACGTAAGGTCGAAATCGGAATCCTGGCCGCTTTCGTGGTGGCCGGCCTGTCGCTCATCATCCTGACCTCGGGCCGTCCGGATCCGCGCGGGATCCCGGCGGTATTCGCAACCCCCGAAATCACGATCCGCAACGTCACCGACGAGGTCGTCCGCTATTGGATCAAGCCCGCCGATTCGACGGAGAAGCCTCTTTACAAAGAGCTCCCCCTGGGCGCCATTCACCGCTACCCGGGGACCCGGGGCATGGTCGTGACTTTCGTCAAGGGCGGCAATACCGTCGAAAACACCCTCGCCTCGGGCCTCCCCTATTCCTTCCGCTACGATGAGAAAGACAAACTCCAGATCTATCAAGGCGCCCACGGCCGCGCGGATGCCGTGGATTTGGCCCCCTTCGTCGGGACCCCGATGCCGGTCGTCGAGAAAATGCTCGAGATGGCCCGGATCGACGGCCGGGACGTCGTCTACGACCTCGGCTGCGGTGACGGCCGGATCGTCATCACCGCCGCCAAGAAGTACGGGGCTCGCGGCGTCGGCATCGACATCGACCCCCGCAGGATCACGGAATCCCGGGCGGCGGCCAAAGAGGCCGGAGTCGAGGACCTGGTCAAGTTCATCTGCGAGGACGCGACCAAGACCGACATCTCCAGGGCGACCGTCCTGGCCATCTACCTTCTCCCCGAGTCCAACGAGCTCCTCCGGCCCAAATTCGAGGCCCAGCTCAAGCCCGGAGCCCGGATCGTCTGCCACAACTACGACATCCCGAGCTGGAAGAGCAAGGAAATCGATTCCATCGTTATGAAGGACCAGCTGGACGAAGAGCACACGATTTTCCTCTATAAAAGATAAGGCGCGAGCCGGACGAATATGTAAAGTAACTTTCCAATATCTGTAAAGACGACATTCTCATCTATATTCCCGGGAAGTCGACCCCTCGACACTTCTATGATGGCGAAACGCAAGCCCCCCGCGGCTTTTCTTTTTTCTTCATCTTCTTTCCTTCTTATGGCTGCCTCGGTTTCTTGAACCACCCTTCTATCCGCGCCTCTGAGCGCACTGTAATATCCGG
>JALHUR010000462.1 GCA_022867325.1 Candidatus Aminicenantota bacterium
CGCAGGCCTGCGGCTGGACGACGACCCGGTCGGGTTCAGCGACCGGCCGCCCTTCGGAGGCTGGCGCGGCCCCGCCGTGCTCAAGAGCATCATCGCCAACGACCATCCCAAGTCGATCTGGGATTTCAAGGCCGGATGGGACAGACGCTTCGCCCGCGACGGTCTGGCCCGGCGGGTCTTGGAGTCCATTTTTTGGGAACACGGGGTGCGGGCAGGCATTTCGGATTCCGCGCCGAACTGCACGCTGAGCATAGAGGGGACTCAATCGGATGATACTTATAAAGGCCCGTTGATCCTCAAGGCGCAGGTTACCGACGCGGACATTACATCCTCGGCTCCCTACGACGGACAGCTGATGCACGTGGCCTTCTATTACGCGCATTACCTGGAACCGGACGACTTGCTCTCCGGATCCGCACCGGTCGATTGGTATCCCATCGGCATGGACATCAACGGAGCGGACGGAGTCGCCGTCGAGTGGCCGGAGACGGCCCGGCGGCCGCCGGAGAATCAAAAGATCGTGGTGATCGCCGTGGCCTCGGACTTTTTCGACAGCTCGACCTATGGCTTCAAGAAAGCGGAGTTCAGCACCGCCCAGGTCGGGCCGATTTATGTCAAAAAAGGAGACGCTGGGACGGGCGGAGGGCCCGGGGACTTAAAGCCTTCCGGGCCTCTATCCGAAGTCGGCTACTACAGCTTCGGCGGAACGGCCCAGGGCATCCGGGTTTATGGCGACAGGCTCTATATCGCGGCCTGGGGGCAGGGACTCCTCATCGTGGACATCTCGACGCCCGAGTTGCCGAGGCTCATTTCCAAATATCGGCCGTCCGATATCACCTGGACCGACAATAGCCGGGACGTCGACATCTATGCCCCGGCGGACCGCTCCGGAGGCGGGAGACTTTACGCGGTGTTGGCCTATGGAAGCGCCGGCATGAGGATTGTCGACGTTACGAATCCCGCCAAGCCTTTCCAGGTAGGGGGCCTCGGGGGGCGCGAGGTGTACTCGAATCGCGTCCGGGTCGTCGGCTCCCATGCCTTTTTCTGGGATTCCGGCCGGGTTTTGGTCGATATTTCCAACCCGGCGCGGCCCGGCCCGGCGGTTCCCTGGCTCCAGACCCGGCTGCTGGTCAATCGTCACGATGTCCGCGATTTGGCCTTCAACGGAGATGATATGTATTTGGGCTGCAACGAACGAGGACTGGCGATACTATCCTTGGCCGACATCCTGGCCATGAAAAGGCCTGAGCCCCCGAAGGAACGCGATGAGGATTGGCTGAAAATGATCCGGGGCAGTTACGCCAATGGCCATAATCTGAGAGCCCTGGATGTCTTGGAGACGAAGCCGCAGGGCCGCCGCTTGGCGATGTGCCTCTATCTCCTTGAGCCAGTCCCCGATCAAAAAAGCTCTCGGGCGGGGAAATACCGCTTGAGCGCGCTCGATGTCTCCGAGCCCAAGAACATCCGGGAAATCGCGGCTTTCGACTTGGAGAACTTTCCGGATGACGTCGCGGTCGAAGGCTCCAGCGTATTGGTCGGACACAGCAGGGGGGTGACTCTGTTTGATTTCGCGGACCCCTCGGCGCCTAAGAAGGTCTGCGATTTCAAGGGCAACTTCACCTACACCGGCGGGCAGATCGCCGTCTACAAGGATTACGTTATTGTCCTGGTGGCCAACGATCACATCGGCGTCTTGAAGCTGAACAGGTGACCCGGGCGGCGCCCGCCTCGGTCAACGGCGGGTTCTTTTTAGCCCAGACCATGAATGTCGACACCTCGGGACCGACGGCGTCCATCTCTCTCGGGCGTGCAGCTCCCGCA
Source organism: Candidatus Aminicenantota bacterium (assembly GCA_022867325.1). Lineage (GTDB taxonomy): Bacteria > Acidobacteriota > Aminicenantia > Aminicenantales > JAFGBC01 > JAFGBC01. Next base: position 1,822 of record JALHUR010000462.1, read on the forward strand.
TTAGATGTCCGAAGAACATAAAAACTTGACATTTACTCAGAAATGAGTAAATAATTACTCAACTAAGGCAAATCAATGTTGGGAATTCTGACCAAATCAACGATCCGGCGAAAAATCATCCTGCTGTTCGTCTATAACAGGGAGAGGAAATTTTATCTGAGCGAGGTCGCGAGGCAAGTGAAAACGTCGGCCGGGACCGCACAGCGGGAATTGAACAAGTTGCTGGCCGCGGACTTTCTCACCTTCGAAAAAAGGGGCAACTTAAGCTTCTATAAGCTCAATTCACGCTTTAGCCTCTTGAATGAAATCGAGGCGATTATCCGCAAGACGTACGGAATC
>JALHUR010000463.1 GCA_022867325.1 Candidatus Aminicenantota bacterium
AGATTCTCCAGTCGGCCGTTCCGCCTTCCCTCCTGGTCAGGACGCGGACGACCGTCGCTCTGACCCAGGCGGGGGAACAGGCCGTTCGGAAGGGCGGCTTGGGGAGGAGGGAGAAAGAGCTGGCCCGGTTTCTCGGAGGACGGACCTACAGCCAGGCTTTCCTGGCGCGGAAACTGCGGCTCCCCAACATCGCCGGACTCGTGGCCCGCATGGAAGAGAAAGGGTTGCTCCTGGTTCGGAAGAGCGTCGGAAGGGGGATCGAGCGACGCAGGGTCGCGAGCCAGGAGGGCTTGTCTCCGGCCGGAACCCAGCTGCAATTCGACTTTCCTTCCCGAGCGCCGTCCGAGCCGGCCCTGCGACCGTTGTTCGATCGTCTCCGGACGGGCGGTTTCGCCTCATTCCTGGTCCGAGGCTCCAGCCGGAGGAGGGACGAGGTCTATGCGGGCCTGCTCCATGAGATTGTTTCGCGTTCGGGGAAGGCCTTGGTCATCCTCCCGGAAGTCTCGCTGGCCCGGGCGCTGGGAGAAAGGCTGGAGAACCGTCTGGGGAAGACCGTTGCCGTGCTTCACGGCGAGCTCTCCGAGTCACGCCGCGAGCGGGAATGGCGGCGTATCCGTGAAGGGCGGGCGTCCGTGGTCTGCGGGACCCGATCGGCGCTGTTGGCCCCGGTTGAACGGTCCCGTTTGATCCTTGTCGACGAGGAACAGGAGGACTCCTACCTCCAGGGCCATCCTTCCTTCGACCTCCGTCAGGGGGCTCGGCTGAGGGCCGAGCTCGAGGAATGCCTTTTCGTCTCAGGGGCCGGTTATCCCACGGTTGAGGGCTATCACCGGGCCCGCGAAGGAGGTTGGCTCATCGACTTGGGGGAGGAGACGAGCCGAGTCCGGGTCGAAGTGTCGGATGCGAAGCTCGAAAAAAGCTTGATCGGCGGCCGGTTGAAGCGGGCGCTCGACGACGTTCTTTCCAAGAGAGAACAGGCGATCGTCTTCTTCAATCGGCGCGGCTACGCGACTTCGCTCATCTGTTCCCGTTGTTCCCATATTCCGAAATGCCGCCGCTGCGACATATCCCTCGTCCTTCACAAACGGACGAGGAAGCTCGTTTGTCCTCTCTGCGGCGAAACCGAGACGGAGCCGGCCGCCTGTCCTCGTTGCGGCCGTTCCTTCCGGGCCAGGGGGGCCGGGATCGAGGCCGTCGAGGAAGAGCTCCGCCGCCTCTTCCCCGGCGCTCCCCTCGCCGTTTTCAACACCGATGCCCTATCCTCCCGGGCGGGTCAGGAGGCCGTCCTCAAGAGATTCGTCCGGGGCGGAATCAAGATCCTTCTCGGGACCGAGTTGCTGGCGCGCCGGCGGGATCTGGGGGCCGTTCCCTTGGTGGGTATTCTCGCGCCGGAGATGACGTTGGCCCTGCCCGACTTAAGGGCCGGCCAGAGGACCTTTCAGGCCCTGCTCCGCATGATCCGATTCTGCCGGGCGGGGGAGGGGAGCCGTGTCGTCATCCAAACGGCGCTCCCCGATCACTATGTCGTCAGGAGCGCCGCCGCCCAGGATTACGGTTTATTTTTCGGGGAAGAGATTCAATTCCGCCGGCTGATGGGCTACCCGCCTTTCAGCGAGATGGCCGAGGTCGTCCTCGAGGGGCGCGACCTGAGAACCCTGGGACGGGAAGCGAGGCGGACGGCTGAAGAGATGAGAACGGCCGCTCCTTCGGTCGAGGTCATGGGACCGGCCATGGCCGCCGTCCCCCGCGTCAAGGGGATGTTCCGGGTTCAGGTCGTGCTCCGGGCCGAGAGCCGGGAGGCCATCGATGCGCTCCTGGCCCGGAGCCTGGCCCCGCGGGGGGGGCGGCGATCGGTCACTATCCTGAGTTGAGCCTCCCGGGCTTGTCTCCAGCTTATTCTTGCTTCTTAATCCTCACATAAACGTCCTTGAAATTCATCTCCTCGGACCCGATCGTCTCGAGCTGGACCCTGATGTAGACCCCGATTTCCCAGCTGAATTCGTTCTTGGTCGGGCCGAGGTAGGTCACGGACGCCTCGCCGCTATCATTCGTGGTCGCGATTTGGGAGCGGTTCCCGTTGCCGAATTTCCCCGGGGCGTTGTTGAGGATGCTGTAGTAAACGCGCCGTCCTTTCACCGGCATCGTGCCCAGTTTCAAGGTCGCCCGGATCGTGGATTTGGGGCGTTCGCTGGTGGCGAAGATGACGTTCGGGTAAGCTGCGGCATCGAAGGTCAGGGTCCGGAGGTCCTGAAGAATCTGGATGGGCGCGTTGCCTTCGATGAACTCCTGCCCCTGGTATCCGACCGTTCCCCAAATGTAAACGGTCATGCTCGAGGTGATCTCGCCGGCCAGGGGTCCGTAATAGCGAACTCGGATCTGGCCTTGGGAATCGGTAGCCTTCGTGAAATAGGGCTTGCCGCCGTCGAAGTAGCCGACGTTCTGTTCGACTCCGGTCTGATCGGAGACCTTGAAGGTGACGCTCTTGTTGGCGAGGGGCGCCCCGTGGATGTCGATCAAAGTGGCCGTGACTACGGATTCCTCGCGGGTGGTCCCGGCGACGAGAACGTTCGGTTTAGCCTGGACGGTCAGTATCCAGCTTGTGAGGGTTCCCTTGATGAGTTGGAGAGGCGCTTTCGTCTCGACGTGGGCCTGGCCGTAGAAATTGGCTATACCCAAGATGTTGACGGTCTGGCTCGCAGTGATCTCCTCAGACAGCGGGCCGTAGTAGCGGGTCGAGACCATTCCCTGTTTGTCGGTGATCTTGGTGATAGAGGACTTGTTGTCCTCGAAAAAGCCGACGTTCAGCACGGTCGCGACTTCGGTATTGTCTATCACTTTGAACGAGACTTGTTTGTTCGGGACGGGCGATCCGTCGGCTCTGGTCAAGAGGGCGACGACCGAAGCCCGTTCCCGCTCGGTCCCGGCGAGCATGACATTCGGATTGACCGCGACGGCCAGGTACCAGGTCTCGATCGGTTCCTGGAGGATTTGGAGGGCGAGACGCTCGGTGATGAATTCAGCCCCTTCCCAGGCCGCCGACACCCAGACGTAGATGGCTCCGGTCTGGGTGATCTCTTCGGACAGCGGGCCTCGATAGACGACCTTGACCATGCCGGCTCCGTCGGTGATCTTGGAGGCGACCGCCGGCTGATCCTCGAAGAAGCCGACGTTGAGTGTGTTGCCGTCCTTGTCGCCGATCTCGAAAAAGACCGTCTTGTCCGAAAGGGGAGTTCCGTTAAACTTCTTGAGAGTTGCCGTAATGACGGTCGTTCCCCGGACGCTTCCCGCGTAAATGACGTTGGGATTGGCGGAGACCGTCAGGAGAGTCGCCAGGGATGAAGGACCGACCGGCGAGGGGGTCTTGACCGCGTCCCGTTTGCAGGAAGACGCGATGGCCATGGTCAGCACGATCAGACCCAGCGTGAGTATTTTCCTATTCGTGTTCATGGTCGTCCTCCTTATTTATCGGCGTAGTTGGCGAAAAAGATGGCCAAATATCCGGTCGCGGTGATCTTTTTATTCATCATGTCGTGTCCATAGAAGTCGACCCGGGCCGTGACCTGGAGCACGCCTTCGGCGGTCGTGCTGGCCAGGTTCACGAGCGGCGGCTCGAGCTTGGCGGCGGCCCTGACTATGGGGAAGGAGATCTCGGTCACCGAATTGATCTGAACCATGGTCGATAGGGAGCCCTCGAAGGCATAAGGGACATCGACTCCCTCCTGGTTCTTGCCTTCGACCCGCGTGTAGCGGACGACATAGCGATCGATGATGATGTCGTTGTATTGGGAGGGGCCCCGGCTCGAGGTGAGATCGAGAAGCTTGGCCGAGAAAGTCACGACGGCCGGGTCGGCCGTCACGAAGGGGTTGCCCGCATTATCTAGCCGAACGACGTCGGACTCGAGGTAACTCACTTCCTGGCCCTCCGTATTGACTCCCGTGAGATTCTGAACGATGAGGAGGCTGCTCGATTCGGTCTTGTTCTCGAGCGGATTGCAGGAGAGGAGGGCAAGACATCCGATGGCCAGAGCCATTCCTTTCAAGCCCATTGTTAAGCTTTTCATGGCGCGTCTCCTCTCTTATTTCATAATCCGGGGCGTGATGAAGATCAGGAGCTCCCGGTTCTGTTTGGTACGGGCGAAGTTTCGGAACAGGTTGCCCAGGATGGGGATCTTGCTCAAGAACGGGACGCCTTCCCGGGTCGTGGAATCTTCCATCCGGTAGATGCCGCCGATAACGGTCGTCCCGCCGTCCGGGACCATGACCGTCGTCTTGGCGCTCTGAGTCGTAATGGGCGGGATCCCGTTGACCAGGTTGCCGAAGTCCGCCGCGTTGTTCTTGATGTCCAAGTTCATGATGATCGTCCCTTCGGCCGTGATTTGAGGGGTCGCTTTTAGCTCGAGAGCGGCATTCATATACCGGGTCGAAACCGTGAAGTTGGCGACGGTTTGAACCGGGATCTGGCGGCCTTGGATGATTTCGGCTTCCTGGTTGTTCTGAGCGGTGACCTTGGGACAGGAAATGATCTTGCCATTCCCCGAAGTTTCCAGGGCCGACAGGGCCAGGTCGAGCCGGAACGTGTCCAAGACGTTGGATAAAGAGAACCCGATGGCCGAATTGAAGGCCGGGGCCGGCAGGTTGACGGCGTAACCGCCCAGGGGGCCGCCGATCCCTTTGGTCACCGTGCCCTGGGGGATCATAGCGCCGTCGGCCAAGATCTTGTTCGGGAACTGGAGAGAGGTCGGATTTCCGAAGAAGGGATCGGCGATGCCTCTGAATCCCCACTGAATGCCCAGGTTGCGGACGAAGGTCGCCGACGCTTCGACGATCCGGGCCTCGATCGAGACTTGGGGCGTCGGCGTGTCGACGACGACGATCAGCCGCTCGATCAGGTCCATTTTCTCCTTGACGTCCGAGATGATGAGCGTGTTCGTCCGGTCGTCGATGATGATCTCCCCGCGCCTGGATTTCTTGGTTTGGAGGAGCTTGAGGACGTCGGCGGCCTTGGAGTAGGACAGGGTCACCGTTTTGTGCACGAGAGGGCCTGCCAATTCCTTGCTCTCCCGGATCTGGCGTAGTTCGTCCTCCTCGCGGGTCAGGACGTTGACGGGCGCGATGCGGAGGACGTTCCCCTCGATCGTTTTCCCCATCTTGAGGTTGCGGAGGATGAGGTCGAGAGCCTGATCCCAGGGAATGGAATCCAGATCGCAAGTCACGATCCCCCGGACGTCCGGGTCGAAGATGACGTTCAGGTTGGCGAACTCGCCCAAGTAGAGAACGACATCGCGGACGTCGGCATCCTTGAACTTGAGGCTGATGATCTCGCCCGTGTATTTCTCTTCCTGGGCCATGATCGTCTTGGGCTTGAATTTATCCTCCTGGCCGGCCTGGGAGGGCGCTTTCTCGGCCGCCTGGGCCGATGGAGGCTGCTGGGATTGCTGGGAAACGGCGGTGTTGGGATCAGGGGGCACAGGTTTGGGCTCAGAGCGAAGCAGAGGTGTCTCGGGGACGGCTGCCGCGGGCAGGGCGGACGGCTTCGAGCCGTTCGGCGTTATTTCCGGCGCCGGCCGGGTTACTGCGGATGCGGTTGTCATCAGGGGAGCGGCCTGGTTCTTGAGAAAGGCCAGGGTCAGCTCCCGCTCTCCGCTTAAAAGGTCGAAGCGGCCGGGCTCGCTGAGGTCGAAGACAAGCCGGGCGACGAGGCGGGGATTCCCCTTCTGGAACTGCCCGACCCGGACCCTTTCGAGTCCGTTCCTGTTGACCGGGTAGATATCTCCGCTCCGGCCGTAGCTCGTGTCGAACAGATCGACG
>JALHUR010000464.1 GCA_022867325.1 Candidatus Aminicenantota bacterium
AGGGGTGCAGACGGCCGAGGGCGAATGGGCGTCGGTGAAACGGGCCCCTTGGGCGGCCAACCGGTCGATCGAGGGCGTGGGGACGCGGGAAGCGGGATTGTAGCAGCCCGCGTCGCCGTAGCCCATGTCGTCGGCCAGGATGAGAACGATATGGGGCGAACGGGTCCGGCGATGAAGACAACCGGATGCGGTCGTACCCAGGAGAGCGGCCAGCACTCCCGAGGAGACCGTCGCCAGGCCCGCGTCACGGAGAAACTGGCGCCGGGTCCGAATACGAGTATGGGTCATGCTCCGGTCCTCCATCGACCGATCGAGAATCCAAGTCCCCATCCGCTGATATTAACAAGAGTCGCCGTTTCTATGGTTCGGCCGAAAAGAACCGCATTGGATCAAAAAAGCATTTTCTTTCTTAATGTTAAAAAATTATAATAACTCCGCCGTCAAGTCAAGGTATCATATGGACCCCATCCACTGACTGAGAGGGAACGCGACATGAACAAGAAGCTCGCGGTAATCATCCTGGCAGCCTGCGCCGTCAGCGCGGCCGCCCAGGACGCCAAGGTCCACTGGGCGTTCGACACCCTAGCCGACGGCCGGACGCGGGAGTCCGTCAGCGGGAAGATGGACACGCTCGAGGGCTATGCCGAGCGGGCGCCCGGGATCCGCGGCGACGGATTGCGGCTCGACGGCTTCACGGCCTGCTTGAGGGCGTCCGGGCCGGACCGGGTCGTGACAGGCGACGAGATCACGGTCGAGGCCTGGATCGCCCTCGGTGAATACCCCTGGAACTGGTGCCCGATCCTGACCTCCGAATCCGATGAAGTGAAAGGCTACCGGCTGATGATCGGTCCCCTGGGGCAGGCCTCGCTGGAGTGCGCCGTCGGAGGCCAATGGCTGGCCTGCACCAGCGCGCGCGACACGATCCCCCTGCGGACATGGATGCACGTCGTCGGCGTGTACCGCGCCGGGTCCGAGATGGCCCTCTACCTCGATGGATCCTTGGTGGCCTCGAACAGGCTCTCGGGAGCGATCACCCACGCCCGAACCGGCTACCTCCGGGGGATGGTCGCCCGGCCGGACAAGCCCTCCGATATCCACAGGACCTTGGGGACGTTGCCGGCGTTCTTCGGGTTGGACGGCATCCTGGACGAAGTGTGCGTCTACGACCGCGCCCTGCCGGCCGCGGCGATCAAAGAGCGCTCGGTACGGGGCAACGGCTCCAAGCCGGACATCGCCCCACGACGCCTGCCCGCCATCGAAAAGAACCCCGGGCGGTTCGGCGCCTATTTCACGAAGCTGAAGTACTACCCAGGCTGGGACCGGCTGTGGCCGGTCGACCAGGACCCAGATATCGTCATCTGCTTTCCCGGGTCCGCCGTCAAGCTGGTCTTCTGGCGGGGGATCCGCTACGGGGCCTCGTGGGTCTCAGAGAACGAGAACTGGATGTCCGATCAGAGCGTCGAGGCCTGGAACGGCGAAGAGGGCTGCTTCGAGCACATGCAGGACCGGCACTGCCGGTTCTCTCACGTCCGGATCATCGAGAACACCGAGGCGCGCGTCGTCATCCACTGTCGTTACGCCCCGGTCAGCGCGTATGATCATACCTGGCGCGTTGATCCCAAGACCGGCTGGGAATGCTGGATCGACGAGTACTATTACATCTATCCCGACGCCAGCGCCATTCGCAAGGTCTCCTGGAAGAAGGGAACCCTCGGCGAACCGCGGCAATTCCAGGAGACCCTGGCCCTGCTCCACCCCGGACAGATCGTGTCCGACCTCCTGGAGAAGGACTATGTCACGGTCGCCGACTACGCCGGGAAGACGGCCAAAGTGTCGTTCGTCGAGAACCCGAACGCCCCGCCCTACGGTCCTTTCAGTTGGGATGTTTCCCATCCCTACACCGTGCAGCAGTACCAGTTCAAGTCCGAGCACAAGCCTTTCATCTGCTTCGAGCCGGGCAACAGGATGTACCTCCGCTTCGAGAACCTCGCGGCCTACGGCCGGGCGAGCGGCTGCAACCACTTCCCGGTCGGCCAGGCCCGCTGCGACGGCCGGACCACCCTGACCTCGGACCGCCCGTCGCACTGCTCGAGCTTCCCGATCTCCGATCCCGTCATCCATGAACGGGACGGCCGGGAGTACTGGGCCGGGCTCTACGGCATGACGGCCTGGACCGTTCCGGAGGTCGTCGCCTTCGGCCGGTCTTGGGCCTATGCCCCCGACCTCATCATGAGCGGCCCCGAGGTCCGTTCCGAAGGATACGACCGCAGCGAGCGCTGCTATCAGCTCGTCAACGCGGCCGGCAGGCCCAAGGGCTTCGAGGTCCGGTTGATGGCCGAAGCCGCATCGCCGGCCGTCCATCCCGTTCTCCGCGTCCGAGGCTGGAACGGCGAGAAGCCCCGAGTCCTCCTGAATGGAAAGGAATACCCGGACGCCCGCGTGGGTCTGGACCGGCGGCTCGAAGGCGACAACCTCGTCATCTTCCTGCCGATCGAGTCAACGTCCCCCGTCACGGTCCGGATCGTCCCCGATTGATCGGGGGCGGGGACCCGGTTTTCAGGAGGGGCCTGGTCTGTTCGACCCAGCCGGCGGCCCGGGATCCCGGTCCGCCCCGCCGAACGGGCACAGACAGGGCCGCCGCGGCGAAGCCCAGTGTACGGGTGAAGTCCCGGCGTTTCATGGTCCGGTCAGGCGTCCGCCTTCCCGACGAGCGCCTCGATCTCTTCGACGGTCAGCGGCTTCTTGCGGCCCAGGACGCGATGCCCGTTGCCGGTGATGAGCACGTCCTCCTCGTTGCGCAGGCCGCCGAAGTCCTTATAGGCCTCGACGCGGTCGTAGTCGATGTGTTCCGGGAAGCGGTTCTCGGCCCGCCATTGATCGATCAGCTGGGGGATGAAATAGATGCCGGGCTCAACGGTGACGACGAACCCCGGCCGGAGAGGGCGGGCCAGGCGCAGCGACTTCAGGCCGAACTGAGTGCTTTTGGGGCGGCCCTCGTAGCCGACATAGACTTCGCCCAGGTCCTCCATGTCGTGAACGTCGAGCCCCATCATATGGCCTTCGCCGCAGGGAAAGAACAGGGCGTGGGCCCCTCGTCGGACGGCTTCGTCGAGATCGCCTTTCATCAAGCCGAGGCCCTTGAGCCCCTCGGCGATCATCCGGCAGGCGGCCAGATGCACATCGAGGTGCGGCGCGCCCGGCTTGAGGGCCGATTTGGCCGTCTCATGGGCGGCCAGGGCGATCCTGTAGACATCCTTCTGGCGGTCGGTGAACCGGCCGTCGACCGGCATGGTCGTGGACAGATCGCCGGCGTAATGGAGGGCGGTCTCCGCACCGGCGTCGAGCAGGAACATCCCTCCGCTCGTCAGGGTCTCCGTCTGGGCGTGCTGGTGCAGGACCTCTCCATGGACGGTCGCGATGATCGGGAAGGACAGGTCCCCGCCGGCGGCCAGGGCCACCTGGTGGACGGCTGCGGCGATCCGGGCTTCGGTGAAGCCGGGCCGGACCAAGCGCAGAGCCGCGAGATGCATGTCGACGGAGATGTCGACGGCCTTTTCAATCTCGGCGATCTCCTCGGGCGACTTGACGGACCTCTGTTCGACCACGGCCCGGATGAACGGCACCGAGGCCTCGGCCGAGGCGCGGTCGGGAGGGACCCCTAACCAAGCCAACAGCTTCAGCTTGTTCTCGGGCCGGTACGGAGGCAGGAAATGGACCGCGCGTCCTGCCTGCCGAATCCGCCCCAGGTCCTCTTCCAGGCGGGCCGGCGCCATAACGCGTTCTACGCCCGCCAGGGCGGCCCGGTCTCCGAGCGACGGCAGGGGCCCCGTCCAGACGAAATCCTCGACCGTCAGCTCGGGGCCGTAGAGGGTTTCCGTGCCCTCGTCCAGATCGATGATCGCGACCAGGCCGGCGGTATCGAGGCCGAAATAATAAAGGAACGAGCTGTCCTGGCGGAACCGGTAGGTGTTGTCCGCGTAGTTCATCGGGCTTTCGTCGTTGCCGAGGAACAGCGCGATGCCCGGGCCCAGTCCGCGGCGCAGGCCTTCCCTTCGCGCGCGATAGACATCCCTGTCGAACATGAGGACCTCCGTTATCGGGCCGTAAGGATCCGGCCCCTATTTCTTGATCTGCTCGATCGCGGCGATGGCCGCCTTGACGCCCGCCGCGTCGGGACTCTGCGGATCGAGCTCGAGGAACTTTTTCAGGTTTGCCAAGGCCTTCGGGAAGTCGCCCTTGTTGAGATAGGCCAGCCCCAGCCGATGATAGGCTTTCGGCCAATCGCTCTTGATCTTGACCGCGAGCTCGAGATACACGATGGATTCGTCGATCTTCTGGTTGGAGAAGAAGATCTCCCCGACGTTGTAGGCGGCGGCGGGATCCTCGGGCGAGATCTCGAGACCCCTCCGGAAGAACCCCTGGGCGGTCTCAAAATCGCTGCGCTTCAGAGCCACCTCGCCCAGGCCCGAAAGGGCCTTGAGCGAAGTGTCCTTCTGCTTTCTCAGGTCCTCCAGGGCCGGCCCGTTCTTATCGAGGACGGCCCTGAACTCGGCCTCGGCCCGGTCCAGGTCCCCTTTCTCCATGTAGACGCTGCCGATATTTAGGCGCACGACGTAGATGTCCGGGAACTTCGCGGCGAATTCCTCGAAGGCCGCGAGGGCCTCGTCGTAGCGGCCCTCCTTGAGAAGGGCGTTCCCGCGGTCGAGGAGGTCGCCTCCGATCTCGGCCGAAGGCGAGGCCTCGCTTCCCGCCGCCCTTTTTAGCGTCAGGCTGACCGGCGGGTTGGCTTTGATCTGGCTGACCTGGACCTCCGTGGCCGCGCTGAGATAGCCTTCCTTGGAGGCTGTCACTCTCCAGGCTCCGGTGCCCAAGCCTCCCACGGCGAAGTGGCCTTTTTTGTCGGTCTTGGTCTCCAGGCGCGTGCTGCTCCGAGGGCTCTCGACGACCACAAGGGCGTCCAAGATCTTGGCCCCACTCTCGTCGACGATTTCGCCGCTGATCCGGCCTCGTCCGAGGTCGTCCTGGGCCGACAGGGCCAAGGCCAGGCTCAGGAGGACCAGGGGAACGGTCATGAACGATCTCATCGTGATCTCCATCGTATGGTGATTATTTGCGTTTCTTAAGCTCTTCGATTTTCGCCCGGACCGACGGCTGGTCGGGGCTGAGGGCGAGCGATTTCTCGAACGCCGCGAGGGCTTCCGGGACCCTGCCGAGCTCGGCTAGGCACTCCCCCATCAGATTCATGAGGGCGGCATTGATCCCGTAACGTTCGACGGCCCGCTCGAGCGCCGCGGCCGCCTCCTCGAACCGGTGGGCCCGCCGCAGGGCCTGGGCGGCCAGGATGTATGTCTCGTACTTCGGCGTCCGGGCCGGATCGATACAGGGCGCGCGCGCCCGGCCGGCTTCGGACGCCGCCCCACGCCCCAGGTAGACGCGGGCCAGGGCCGCGGCCGCGTCTTCGGAGCCGGGCATCCGGGCTAAGACGCCCTCCAGGACGGTCTGGGCCTCGTCGAGCCGCCCGAGGTTGAACAGCTGCAGGCCGATGATCCCCTGGTAAGCGGGATCTCCGGCATCGGGAAGGACACGGGAAAAGAACCACGGCCGGGGGAGCCGGTCGGCGAAGCTCACGTCGAATTCCTCGGTGGCCGAGACGATCTCCGCCCCCCCGGCGCCGACGG
>JALHUR010000048.1 GCA_022867325.1 Candidatus Aminicenantota bacterium
AAGGCAATTATACCCTCAATTACCATGACAGCTGGTACGCGTCCGGGGGGACCTTTGACGAGAAGGAAGATTCCACAACCGCCCACGACTTCTCGGGCTCGGCCGTTCCCATCCTTCTCAATTTCCATTTTCAGACGCCCCTCTCGCCCCGTTTTAATCTCATCGGCTACGCCGGGATCGGCTACTACATGGGCAAGTTCAATCATGACTACAACTACACCGCCAACTATGTGCTCACCTACACGAGTACCATCTATTGGAACCAGAAGGGCACGGTCGACGTTACCTACACCCAAAAATCAAAAGCAACCTGCAACAAGATCGGCTTCCAGGGCGGGGTGGGGCTCGAAATGCTGCTGACGCCGATGATCTCGGTCGGGCTCGAATTCACCGGCCGCATGGTCAATTTCAGCGACTGGAAAGGGGATTGGGAGTACGACTATACCGGGCGGACCCGCTATTGGCATGAGTATCTGGGCTGGTACTCTGATACGACGACGAAATTCGACGACACGGAATCCGGGAGCCTCTGGAACTGGGATTGGCATTGGAGCTACAACAATAAGGACTACGCCTCCCTGGGCCTTCGCGAGGAAAAGCCCTCGGGCTCGACCGTCAAGAATGTCCGGACCGCCGAGATCAACCTGAATCGGATCGGCGCTCTCTTGACGGTTCGTTTTCACTTCGATATCTGAGAACGGGGATCGGCCCCGCGCTTTTGGACAGATTGAGGGGCGGCCGCGGAGGCCGTCCCTTTTTTTTCCTTTTCCGGTAAACGGAAGGGCTTCGAGGAGGTTTCATGAACCAAGGCGTAAAGAATCCGGACGGGGAATGGTAAGATATTTTTCATGGTTATTTCCATGGCGGGGGGACGCCTTGGCACAAAACCTGCAACTTTTTGGACTTGAAATACGTCTTACCTATCGGATGAAAGTTTGAAAGGAGTCTTGGGATGAAGAAGCTTATTCTCCTGTTGGTTGCGGTCGCCGTGTTTCTCTGCGCCCTCATTTTCTCCGCCCCCCAAGCGGACGATCTCAGCGGCACTTGGACCGGGAAAACGGTCGTCCCCTCGGGCGAGACCGACGATCTGACGATGATCCTGGAAAAAACGGCGGACGGCTACAAAGGGAAGATTTCGGACAGCCTGGGCCTGGTGACCGAGGCCGCGATCTACAGCTTCGTTTTCAAAGACAATAAAGTCACCTTGAGTTTCGCCATCAACGACGGGACCGAGATTGCGGTCGAGTTGGCCCTGACCGAAGGCAAGCTGGTCGGCACTTGGAGCGATCCCGGCGGCGAGTCCGGAAGCCTGGAGCTCTCGAAGCAGAAATAGCCGGGTTCGAACGTAAGAACCCTGTTTAAATCCGGATAACCTTCTCCATTGGTCGTGGCCAAGAAATGACGGTTAAGGGCTTTTGGGAAAGCCGGAGGCCTAAATCTTACCGTCGTCCGTCCCGATCCGCTAAAAAATCACGGCGGCCAGGTAGATGAGGCTCAGCACCATGACGACGGTTGCCACGGCAGAGGACGCCCTGGAGCGCTTGTCGGCCTCGGAGAGGCTGTTGGCCTGAGAGGAGCGCCGGATGATAAGCGGACACAGAACCAGGGCGTTCAAGGCCAGGGGGATGACAAGGAACCAGGACATCTCCAGCCAGGGCTTGGCCTGTAAAGTCTGGTGGAGGGCCGTCGTGAACCGCTCCCAGCCGGCCAGTTGTAAAAGGCTCCTTTGGGCCGAGCGGTAGAGGTCGAATCCGCGCGTCAGGAACAGCAGGGCGTTGCCGATAAAAAGGAGAATGACTCCCAGCCGGGCCGTGTAGGCCAGGTGTTCCGGGCTTCGCTTTTTCATGTCGCTCGACATCAGGCGGCTGTGGATCGAGCCGAAGGCGACGTAGATCAGGAAGCCGAAGTTGAGCCAGGCCGCGAACCGCAGCCAGGATGTGGGCGGGAGATAGAAGATCAGGTACAGGCAGGACAGGATGCCCAGGACGGGGAAGAGGTGATTGCGAAAAATGGAGAAACCGACGGCCGCCGCGGCCAGGACGATGATATTGATCGTCGGCGACCCCGGGATGAAGAAGATCATGGCCACGGTCAGGGCGGCGAACATGATGCCGCTACACAGCCAGCCGCTCGGCACCTTGAACGGCCGGGGCCGGTTCGGATCGGTCTTGCGCAGGACGATGATGCCGGCACAGACCAGGATGAAGGCGAACAGCGTGCCGATGTTGGTCAGGTCGACCATCTCGTCGATGCTGGCCACGGCTGCGAACACGGCCACGAAGACGCCGGTCAGAATGGTGGCCACATGGGGGGTCCGGAAGCGCTTGTGGACC
>JALHUR010000465.1 GCA_022867325.1 Candidatus Aminicenantota bacterium
CCGTGAGTAGGGGGGTGCGGGGGCGGAGGGCGGTCTCCCCTCCGTCCACTGATAAAGGACCGCCGCTTATTCCTCGTCGACTTTGGCGATCGAGCAGACCCGGTCCTTGGGATCAAGCTGGATGATCCGAACCCCTTGGGTCGAGCGGCCCAGGGGCCGGACTTGGGTCGTCCGGATCCGGATGACCTTGCCCTCGACGGTCATGACCAGGAGGTCGTCCTCGGCGATCCCGACCATGGTCAGGGCGTTCCCGATCTTGGGGGTCACCCTGATATTGATGACGCCCTGTCCGCCCCGGCGGTGCTTGGGATATTGCTTGATGTCGGTCTTCTTGCCGTAGCCCCGCTCGCTGGCCGTGAAGATGAACTTGTCGTCGCCCCCGAGGACGACCATGCCGATGACGGCGTCCTTGGGCCGGAGCCGGATGGCCTTGACGCCGGATGCCTGGCGGCCCATGGGACGAACCTCGCTCTCCTTGAAACGGAGGGCCCGGCCGAGCCTGGTCCCGACGATGATGTCCCTCTTGCCGCTCGTGAGCCGGGCCGCGAACAGTTCCGATTTGGGCCGGAGGCTCATGGCGTTGATGCCGCCCCGCCGGACGTTCCGGAAGTCGGCCAGCCGCGTCTTCTTGATCTGGCCGTCCGTCGAGAGCATGATGATGAACTCGTCCTCGCTGAATTCCTTGACGGCGACGACCGAACGGACCTTCTCCTCGGCCCCGATCTCGAGGATGTTGTTGATGGAGCGGCCCCGGCCGGCCGGGCCGACATCGGGGATGTCGAGGGCCTTGAGCCAGTACATCCGGCCGCGATCGGTGAAAATCAGGAGATAGCTGTGGGTCGAACAGACGAACAGGTTCTCGACGATATCCTCGGTCTTCATCGAGATCCCCTTGCGGCCCTTGCCGCCCCGGCCCTGGTAGCGGTAGACGCTGAGGGAGGTCCGCTTGACGTAGCCGGACTGGGTGTGGACGATGGCGACGTCCTCTTCCTTGATGAGGTCCTCGGGGCGGATCTCGGTCACCGCCTCGCCGCGGAGCTCGGTCCGCCGTTCATCCTGGTATTCCTGCTTGATGGCCTTGAGCTCCTCGACGATGATGTCGAGCATGAGCTTGTCCGAGCCGAGGATCTTCTTGAGCCGGGCGATCTCCTTCTTGAACTCTTCGTACTCGCGGACGATCTTCTCCCGCTCGAGCTTGGTCAGCCGCTGGAGAGGCATGTCCAGGACGGCCTGGGCCTGGATCTGGCTCATCCGGAAGCGGGTCAGCAGCCCCTGGCGGGCCTCCTCGACGTTGGCCGACGCCCGGATGAGCTTGATGATGGCGTCGAGGTGATCGAGGCAGATGACCAGGCCTTCCAGGATATGGGCCCGGGCCTCGGCCCGCTTGAGCTCGAACCGGGTCCGGCGCCGGACGACGTCCTGGCGGTGTGAGATGAAGTATTTCATCACGTCGACAAGACCGAGGAGCTTGGGCTGCTTCTCGACGATGGCCAGCATGATGATCCCGAACGAGGTCTGGAGCTGGGTGTGCTTGAAGAGGGACTTGAGGATGACCTCGGGAAGATCTCCCCTCTTGACCTCGAGGACGATCCGCATCCCCTCCCGGTCCGATTCGTCCCGGATGTCGGCGATCCCCTCGACCTTCTTGGTATTGACCAGGTCGGCGATGCTCTCCAGGAGGCGGGACTTGTTGACCTGGTAGGGAATCTCGGTCACGACGTTGGCGTCCCGCTCTCCTTTGCCGCCCCTCTCGATGATGGTCTTGGCCCGGACGTGGATGACGCCGCGGCCTTCCTTGTAGGCGTCCAGGATCCCTTTGCGGCCGTAGATGATGCCGCCGGTCGGAAAATCGGGGCCGGACACGAACTGCATGATCTCCTTGAGGGTCGCCTTGGGGTGCTGGATGAGATGGACGACGCCGCCGATGACCTCGCCCAGGTTGTGGGGCGGGATGTTGCTGGCCATCCCGACCGCGATCCCGCTCCCGCCGTTGACGAGGAGGTTGGGGAACTTGGCCGGGAGGACCTCGGGCATCTCGAGGCTCTCGTCGTAGTTGGGGACGAAGTTGACCGTGTCCTTCTCGATGTCGGCCAGGAGCTCGCCGGCCAGCTTCTTCATCCGGACTTCGGTGTAGCGCATGGCCGCCGGCGGATCGCCGTCGACGGAGCCGAAGTTCCCCTGGCCGTCGACGAGGACGTAGCGCATCGAGAAATCCTGGGCCAGCCGGACCAGGGTGTCGTAGACGGCGGCGTCGCCGTGGGGGTGGTACTTCCCGATGACGTCGCCGACGATGCGGGCCGATTTCTTGTAGGGCTTGTTCCAGCCCGTGCCCGATTCATACATAGCGTAGAGGACGCGGCGGTGGACGGGCTTGAGGCCGTCCTTGATGTCGGGGATGGCCCGGCCGATGATGACGCTCATGGCGTAATCGAGGTAGGACCTCTTCATCTCGTCTTCGAGGCTGACGACCGTGAGGTCCGCGGCGGCGGGCGGGAGATCCTTCCGTTCCTCTTTGGGTTTGTCCTTGACCGGCTCCTTCTCCGGCTCGGGGGCCTTCCCCTTGCCTTTGTCCTTGTCCTTGGTCATGGAAGCCACCCGCTTTCAGGATTGCTCGGCGCGGATCAGATGTCCAGGTTCTGGGCCTTGAGGGCGTTGTCTTCGATGAACTTTTTGCGGCTCTCGACATCGTCGCCCATCAGGATGTTGAAGACCTTGTCGGCCTCGACGGCGTCATGGATCGAGACTTTAAGCAGGGCCCGGTTGGCCGTGTTCATGGTCGTCTGCCAGAGCTGTTCGGGGGCCATCTCGCCCAGGCCCTTGTAGCGCTGGATGGCGACCCCTTTCTTGGCCTTGTCGTGGAGGTGATCCACGAGCTTGACCTCATTCTCGATCACAACCGTTTCCTGGCCTCCGATGACCTCGTAGGGAGGCCGGAAGCTTTCGAGGTCCTTGTAGATCTTGACCAAGTTCTTGTACTCGGCCGACTCGACGAACTCGTGGCCGATCCGGCCCGTGTTGGCGACACCGTTGATCTGGTACTTGAAATTGATTTCGTTCGTGTCGTATTCCTCGTCCTGGACGAGTTCGACCTCCAGGCCTTTCTCCTGCATGAGAGACTGGATTCTCTTCATATTCCTCTTGCCCTGGAGGAACTCGATATCGGCGACCCCCTCCTTGATGAGAAGCTCGATCAGGAACAGGGGGTAGTTCTTCCGCTCCAGGAGCTGGTTGTACTGGCGCTTTTGCATAAGCCGCAGGAAGAGCTTCCGGAACCGCTCGCCCTCGTAGACCTCCTTGCGGCCTTGAACCCGGACCTTGAACTCCTCGGCGATCTTTCGGACCAGCCACTGCTCGTACTTCCGCTCCTCCTTGAGGTACTCGACCTCCTTGCCCCGGCTGATCTTGTAGAGGGGCGGCTGGGCGATGTAGAGAAAGCCCTGTTCGATCAGGGATTTCATGTTCCGGTAGAAGAAGGTCATCAGCAGGGTCCGGATATGGGAACCGTCGACGTCGGCGTCGGTCATGATGATGACCTTGTGGTAACGGAGCTTGTCCAGGCTCGACTCCTCCTCGGCCTCTCCGACGCTCGTCCCCAGGGCGGCGACCATCATCCCGATTTCTTCGTTATGGAGGATCTTGTCCTGGCGGGCCTTCCAGACGTTGAGGATCTTGCCCTTGAGGGGGAGGATGGCCTGGAAGCGCCGGTCCCGGCCCTGCTTGGCCGAACCGCCGGCCGAATCGCCCTCGACGATGAAGATCTCGGCCAAAGCCGGGTCCCGCTCCTGGCAGTCGGCGAGCTTGCCGGGAAGCGAGCTCGACTCGAGGACGCTCTTGCGGCGGGCCAGCTCGCGGGCCTTGCGGGCGGACTCGCGGGCCCGGGCCGCGTCGAGGGCCTTCTGGACGATCCGGCGGGCGTTGGTCGGATTCTCCTCGAGGTAGGCCGAGAGCTTGTCGTTGACCAGGCTCTCGACGATCCCCTTGACCTCGGAGTTCCCCAGCTTCGTCTTGGTCTGGCCCTCGAACTGAGGGTCGCGCATCTTGACGCTGAGGACGGCGCACAGCCCCTCCCGGGCGTCGTCGCCGGACAGCCCGCCCGGGCCGAGGTCTTTATAAAGGTTGTGGGTGACGGCGTAGTTGTTGAGGCAGCGGGTCAGGGCCGATTTGAACCCGATCAGGTGGGTCCCGCCCTCGGTCGTGTTGATGTTGTTGACGAAGGTGAAGATCGTCTCGGCGTAGCCCGTGTTGTACTGGAAGGAGAGTTCGACCATGATGTCGTCCTTCTGGCTCTCGAACGCGATCGGGCGCGGGTTGAGGACCGTCTTGTTCTGGTTGAGGTACTGGACGAACTCGAGGATACCGCCCTTATACTGGAACTCGTGGCTCTTGTTGACGCGCTCGTCGACGATCGTGATCTTGAGGCCCTTATTGAGGAAGGACATCTCCCGCATCCGCTGGGTCAGGACCTCGAAATTGAACTCGGTTGTCTCGAAGATCTCCTCGTCGGGCCAGAAGGTTACCTTAGTCCCGGTCTTCTTCGTCTTGCCGATCTGCTTGAGGCGGCCCGTCGGCCGGCCCCGCTCGTAGCTCTGGGTGTAGATGCCGCCGTCGCGCTTGATTTCGAGGTCGAGGCGCCGGGAAAGGGCGTTGACGACCGAGACGCCGACGCCGTGGAGCCCTCCCGAAACCTTGTAGGTCTTGTCGTCGAACTTGCCGCCGGCGTGGAGCATGGTCATGACGACCTCGGCCGCCGACTTCTTCTCCTTCTTGTGCTGGGTGACCGGGATGCCGCGGCCGTTGTCGATGACCGTGACCGAGTCGTCGACGTGAATAAACACATCGACTTGAGTGCAGAAACCGGCCAGGGCTTCGTCGATGGAGTTGTCGACGACCTCATAGACGAGATGTTGGAGTCCTTCGGGGCTGGTGCTCCCGATGTACATGGCCGGACGCTTCCGGACGGCCTCCAAACCCTTTAAGACCTTGATGCTATCCGCAGTGTAGGTTTTGTCCCTCATGGTCTTCGTTCCCTGTCCCTGTATGAGAGTATTCTAAACTTTTTCGGTCGCAACGACCTTTCGGAGAAAAAATGACGCTTTTATTATAGAAAATATCCCCAAAAAAGTAAAGTTTTTTTTGGGATTTGGACCCTTTTCGAAGCAAAATTTAGCTCCTCTAGCGGCTCCTCTAGGAAATATATAATTTCTTTAATATCAATATTATATTCAAATTCATCTGCTTGGAACGCCGCTCGGCTTGGGATTTTTTTTCCATAAACTCGGGCCTGAAACGTCTTTTTTCAACTTAATGACGGCTCCGCGTCGGTTTTTTCTCACTCTCGGCTTTGATTCCGGCCACTTTTTTTTGTATAATTTTGACGGATGGATGGGCTTCCATGCCGGCCAACCTGCCACCACAATATTTCGAGGTCGAGCGCAGGCTCAAGACCGCCCGAACCGCCCAGGAAAAGATCGCGATCTGCGAGGAGCTCCTGGCCATCATCCCCAAGCACAAGGGGACCGAAAAGCTCCAAGCCCAGTTCAAATCCAAAATCGCCAAGCTCCGCCAGGAATCCGAACGGAAGCCGGCCGGAGCCAAGCACGGCCTGATCGGCAGAGTCGAAAAGTCCGGAGCCGGCCAGGTCGCCGTGATCGGCCCTCCCAACGGCGGAAAATCATCGATCATCCGGGCCCTGACCGGCCATGAGGTCGAGGTTGCCGATTACCCCTACACGACGCGGACGGCCGCGCCATTCATGATGCCCTTTGAGAACATCCAGGTCCAGCTCATCGATACGCCGCCGATCGCTTCCGACTTCATGGAGAACCGGCTCCCCGAGATCATCAAGACCGCGGACACGGTCCTAGTCGCCGTCGATTTGGGCGACCCCGAAGCGGCCTCGTCCCTCGAGGGCGTCCTGGCCGCGCTCAAGGAGAAAAGGATTGAGCTCGTCCTCCAATCCCGGACGATCCCGCCCGAGAAATGTCCCTTCCTGAAGCACGCTCTCCTCGTCGGCACCAAGCTTGACGCCGAGGGCGCGGCCTCCGTCCTCGACGAGATCAAAGTTCTGTTCGCGGGCCGGTTCGGGATGACGGCGATCTCGACGGCCTCGGGCGAAGGCGTCGAAGCGCTCAGGAAGGCCGTCTTCGATCTCCTCAAGATCGTCAGAGTCTACAGCAAGGCGCCCGGGAAAAAAGCGGACCTGACCTCGCCCTTCGCGCTCAAATCGGGGAGCACCGTCATGGACATGGCCCGGGCCGTCCACAAGGATTTCGCCCTCAACCTCAACTTCGCCCGGATCTGGAACCGGGGGGACCACATCGAGGGGCTGAGGGTTCAGCGCGACCACGTCCTGGCCGACGAGGATGTCGTCGAGCTCCATCTCTGAAACCCATGAAGCCGCTGCCCAGCAAAGTCCTCATCCTCGCCGATTATCCCAACGCCCGGTTCAGGGACCCGATCAACCCGCCCCTCGATTTCATCCTGTCCTGCGGCGACGTCGAGGATCGCATACTCGAAGACGTCCGCGAGAGGTTCCGCAAGCCGATCTTCGCCGTCAAGGGAAACCACGATTCGGCCAAGCCCTTCCCCCCTTTCGTCACGGACGTTCACTTCCGGCTCGCCCAATGCCGAAGCTGGTTCATCGGAGGATGGCAGGGCGTCCCCGAATACAAGCCGTCCGGCCACTTTCAATGGGATGACCTGAACGCGGCCGAGGCCTTGTCCAAATTCCCCCAAGTCGATATCTTCATCTGCCATGCTCCCCTGTTCAAGAAGACCGACCGGGACGACGTCGCCCACCAGGGGAGCAGCGCTCTGCTGAAATACGTCGAGGACAGGCAGCCCAAATACGTGTTCCACGGCCACGTCCATCAGAAGATCGGGACCTACGTCGGCGAGACGGCGGTCGTGGCGATTTTCGGAGCCGAGATCGTCACCCTGCGCTGACGGGGGCCCACTCTACAATGGGCCGCCGTCAGCGGATGGTTACCACGTTCAGGGGGCAGGATAGGTTGGGACAGCGCCGGCATTCCTTGCGGCGGATGATGACGGCGAAAAGCACGACTCCGATTCCATAGGCCGCCAGCCACCCCCACTGGCCGCCCGGGTCCCGCGGACCCATTTTCACCCGTTCGCGGGCCAGAAGCCCCGCCTTTTAAGGCGGGGATGAGAAGCGCCGCTCAGGGTTAACCCCGAACAAGCCCCGGCATTCATGCCGGGGAGTCGAGGGGTTGACTTCTGCCGGAAGTCGAGGACCGGCTCGTCGCTCATGTCCATGATCGCCATGAACAGGAGCTGGGCCAGGTCCTCCATGATCTCGGGCGTGATCAGGTCCAGGTTGTCGTAGCTGTTGTGATAGGTCGGACGGCCGGGGTCGAATCCGGAGGCCCCGACCGTGACCCCGGGCACGCCCTTCCAGAGGAACCAGGTGACGTCCTGGCGGGGACGCCCCAGGTTGGCGAAGGGACTGCTCGTCAGACCTCTGTGGATATAGGACTGGTTGGCCTTGTCCAGAAAGCCCTTTAACGCGGGGAAATTATCACCGGCCATGACATTCATCTTGTCCCCCGAGCCGGCGGCCTCCATATTGATATAGCAGACGGTCTTGTCGAGAGGGACCAGCGGATTCGTGTTGACGTAGTAATTGGAGCCGGCCACGGCCTGCTCCTCGGCCCCAAATAGGAGAAAGAGGATCGAGCGCTTGGGCTTGACCGCGCACTTGGCCATCGCGTCCGCGACCCCCAGCGTCACGGCCACGGCCGCCGCGTTATCGTTGGCACCGGGCATGAGGACACAGGCCCGCCCTAAATGGTCGAGGTGCCCGCCCACGATGATGACCTCGTCCTTGAGTTTGGGATCCGATCCCTCGATCATGGCCAGCACGTTCCGCCCCACGCCCTCCGGATGGTACTCCGTCTTAGTCCGGATCGTGAAGAGCTTTCCGGTGGCGAACGATTGCGGCTTGAAGCTTTTTTCGATGAGACCGACGACCTCGGCATGCTTCCGGCCCGTCCCGGCGAAGATGTCCTTGACCACGGCGTCGCCGACATGGGCGTAGACGAAGCCCTCGATGTAGGCGTTGTTGGGATTTCCGATCGGGCCGTAGTTATAGAGCATCCCCTTGGCGCCGTGGCCGGCGGCGTTCTGGAGCTTGTACTGATGGAAGGAGTAAGGACGCCATTTTTGGAAAAGCGCCGCGTCCTTGCCCGGCGACAGGGGAACTTCCCGTTACATAAGGACGATCTTGCCCTTGACGTCGACCCCCCGGTAATCGTCGTAGTTCAGCTCCGGAGCCGTGATTCCGTAGCCGACATAGACGACCTCGGCCGTCACCTGTCCGGTCCCCGAAGTTCCTCCCGGGAGGAACTCGTCCTCGAACTTATAGGGTTTAACGATGACATCCTTGGATTTAGCCTGGGGGAGTGTTATGGACACCTCCCCGTCGGGGAAAATGAGGGTATAAGGGTTGGGGAACGACTGGAAATAGGTCCCGTTATCTCCCCCCGGCTTGATCCCCCAGGACTTGAGCAGCCCGGCGACCCATTCGGTGCAGTCGTTGTATTCTTTCGTCCCGGTCAACCGGCCTCCGAATTTCTCGGAGACGAGTTCCTGGACATAGCCGAGGAGCGCATGGCTCGAGATCCCATGCATGGCATTCAGAATCACCCGCTCGTCGCTCGGCGGGGATTTCTGATCCTGGGCGGTCCCCTCGCGGCCGTGCCCGGCCTCGACGGGACTCGAGACGGCCGGAGCGAGGATCAGGATCAGGCTCAGTATCAGGATACGAAGACGCTTCGCTTTCATCGGTGCCTCCTTATTCCGGAAGCCCTATCTTAAGCGAATCCGGAAAAAAGAGAAAGCCCGAAATCGGCGCGGCAAGCCCCCCCCATTACTTAAATATGGCCCCGGAAAAAAAGTAAATATCCCCGCGGCAAGCCGCGGGGCATTAGGAGCGCAGCTTCAAGGCCAGCTGCGCAGGCCCTTGCTCTAGTTCGCGATGATGCTTGATATACTTGTCCACCACGTCTCGAGTCATCCGGTCTCCGACC
>JALHUR010000466.1 GCA_022867325.1 Candidatus Aminicenantota bacterium
CCCTGGAGGTCTTCAAAAAGAAACCGTTCGGTGGTATGATGAACTTCGTTCAAAGCTGTTTCCTCCTTCGAATGTCCAAAACGTATTGTAAATCAATACGTTACGAGGGGAAACAGCTTTTTTTTGAATTTTTCAGGCTAGGTCTTTATCTCAATTGCGCGGGATATCCGCCCAAGCTTTATCAGGCCTCCTGTAGAACGGCATCGGGATGACCCTGGCCTTGACCTGTTTCTCCCTGATCCCGATCTCGAATTCGGTCCCGATCTCGGTCGCCTCGATCGGGAGGTAGGCGGTGCCGATGGCCTTCTTGAGGAAGGGCGCGAAAGTCCCCGAAGCGACCTGGGACACCTGCCGGCCCTTGACGAACACCGGATAATGGGGCCGGGCGATGCCTTTATCGATAAGGTCGAACCCGATGATCTTCCGCTTGAGGCCCTCGGCCAGCTGCTTCTCCAGGACGTCCTTGCCCAGGAAGTCGCCCTTTTTGAATTTGACGATCCACTTGAGGTCGGCCTCGAGCACGGTCGTCGTGTCGTCGATGTCGTTTCCGTAGAGCGGCAGCTTGGCCTCGAGCCGGAGCGTATCCCGGGCGCCAAGTCCGATCGGGAGGATATCGAAAGCCCGCCCCTGGGCCAGGATCGCTTCGGCGATGGTATCGGGCCGGGTCGAGAGCGTGTAGATCTCGAACCCGTCCTCGCCCGTGTAGCCGGTCCGCGAGACGAGGCAATCGACGCCGGCGACCGGGCCGCGGGCGGCCCAGAAGGTTTTCAGCTCGGCCAGCTTGATCGGGGTCAGCGGCTGGAGGATCTCCTGGGCGCGCGGGCCCTGGAGGGCGAGCTGGCTCCAGGCGTCGCTCGCGTTCTCGACCTTGACGTCGAAGCCCTTGGCCTGGTCGCGGACCCAGGCGAAATCCTTGTCCGTGTTCGAGGCGTTGACGACGAGAAAGTAATGCTCGGGCCCCAGACAATAAACGAGCATGTCGTCGACGAACGTGCCCCGCGGAGTCGTCAGGGCCGTGTACTGGACCTGGTTCGGGGCGAGACGGCCGGCGTCGTTCGGGGTCAGGTGCTGGACCAGGGCCAGGGCGTCCCTGCCGGCGACGTTGATCTCGCCCATGTGGCCGACGTCGAACAGGCCGGCCCGGGTCCGGACGGCGACGTGCTCGTCGATGATGCCCTTGAATTCGAGGGGCATCTCCCAGCCGAAAAATTCGATCATCTTGGCGCCGAGCTTCTTGTGAAGGGCGTTCAGCCGGGTTTGTTTCATGGCGTACTATTCCTCTTCTTCAAGGTCCGAAAGAATTCTTATAATATAACGTCATCCCCCGTTTTGCAAGTCGCGCTGGGGAGGCCAAGGGAGATCCGATTCGTCAGGCGGCGGAAAATCGGGTATGATGGAAGACGAACGACGATGTTCCTGCTGAACGAGATTCTGTTATTCACGCCGCTCATCGTTTACGTCTATTTCCGGGTCAGGGCGTTCATCCCCAAAGGGGCCGGGAGGATCGCCTGGGCCTGCGCCACCATCCTTCTTATAGCGGGCTTCCCCATCGCCGAGTCCCTCTCCCATCGGGGAGGCGAAGGCTGGGCGAGACATCTTATGATCGCCTGCTTCTATGCGCTGCCCCTTCTTCTCTACCTTGTTCTTGTCGTCGTCCTGTTCGACCTCATGATCGGCGCCGCCCGCCTCCTGGGACTCTTGACTCGGGCAAAGATCGGAAGCCCGGGCTTCCGGAAAGCCCGCCTTTCGGTCTATTGGGCCGTACCCGTCCTGATCGTCGCCGGGGGCATCCTGAATTACCGCACTCTTCGCGTCCAGGAGTACGCGATCGAGATTCCGCGCAAGTCTTCGGTCCTGGCCGAACTCAAGATCGTCTTCGCCTCCGATTTCCACCTTGGAGATAGGACGAGCCCCCGCTTCATGGAGACCTTCGTCGCCAAGGTCAACGCGCTCGATCCCGACCTGGTGCTGATCGGCGGCGACGTCCTGGAGGGCGACCGGCGGGATGAGGATTTGAAGCGCACCGAGGATCAATTCCGGCGCCTCCGTTCGAAATACGGAGTCTTCGGGGTTCCGGGCAACCATGAGAGGTACGCGGGCGGAGGGGAAAATTTTTTCAGCAAAGCCGGCATCAGGCTTCTCAAGGACGAGGCCCTGACAATCGACGGCGCGTTCGTTCTGGCCGGACGGAACGACGCCCGCTCGCGGAGCCGGACGCCCCTGGCCGACCTCCTGAAGGGAGTGCCGGAGGATCTCCCCGTTATTCTTCTCGACCATCGGCCGACCGATCTCGAGGATGCCGCCCGGAGCGGAGTCGATATTCAGCTCTCGGGCCACACTCATCACGGACAACTCTTTCCCGTCAACTTCATCACCAAGCATCGCTATGAGCTCAGCTGGGGATACAAGAAAAAGAATCGAACCCATGTCTTGGTAACCAGCGGCGTCCAGCTTTGGGGCCCGCCGGTCCGGACGGCGGGCGCCTCGGAAATCCTCTCGATTCGGGTCGTTTTCCGCGGGCCGATTTGACCCTAACAGACCGCTCAAAACCGAAGGATGAACTCCGTCCCGCCGTCGCGGACGATCTCGATCGATCCTTCGAGTTGTTTGACCAGGTCGCCCACGATCTGGAAGCCGAGGGTTTCCGCGTTTTTTAAGTCGATGTCTTGCGCCAGTCCCACGCCCGTATCCTTGACGGCCAGCTGGTAGCGGCCGCCGTCCAGGACGCCCAGCCGGATGATCAGGTCTCCCTTCCGTCCCTGGGGAAAGGCGTGTTTCAGGACGTTGCTGACGAGTTCATTGACGATCAGCCCGCAGGGCATGGCTTGATTGATGTCGAGCTTGACGTCGGCCGCCTCGAGGCGGAAGTTGACCCGGCCGCCCACGCCGCTGTGGAAGGAGATCAGGTGGGTGACCATGTTTTGAATATAGTCGGCAAAATCAATCCGGGCGAAATCCTGGGATTGATAAAGCTTTTCGTGGATGAGGGCGATGGACCTGATCCGGTTTTGGCATTCGTTCAAAATATCCACGGCCGTCTCGTCCTTGACGGACCGGGACTGGAGGCGGAGGAGGCTGGAGATGATCTGGATATTGTTCTTGACCCGGTGATGGATCTCGCGGAGCAGGACCTCCCTCTCCTGGAGGGCCGTCTACAGCTTTTCCTCGTTGCTCTTGCGCTCGGTGACGTCCTGGAATGTGGTTTGGGAGTAGGTCTTGCCGCCCATTTTGAAGTGAGTGTTCGTTGCCTGCAACGTTCTGGTCACTCCGTCCTTGCGCAGGACGTTGTATTCGAACTCGGGAGAAACCGGCTCGCCTCGGGCAACCTGATCAAACCGGGCGATAATATACTCCTTCGACGACGGCGCGACATGATCCAACAGGGGGATCTTGACGAATTCTTTAAGGTCATCATAGCCGAAAATGCGCAATAAGGCCGGGTTGGCAAACACAACCTGATTTCCCTGCGAGATGCCGATCCCCATGAGCGACTGCTCGACCAGGTTGCGATATTTTTCTTCGCTCTCCCGCAGCGCCTCCTCCGCCCGCTTGCGCTCGGTAATGTCGGAGACGGCGCCCACCATCCTATAGGGCTTGCCTTTATCGTCGGGCAGGGTGCTGCCCGAATCCCTCCAATAGCTGACGGATCCGTCCTTGCGGCGCACCCGGTACTCCTCCAAATAGGGGCTTTTCGTCTTGAGATGCCGATCGAGCGCCGCCATCACTCGGTCCCGGTCGTCCAGATGGATGACCTTGTCCCATGCTTCGATCGTCCTGGGGAACTCGCCCCGCGGATATCCGAGGGCTTTGTCGATGTCGCCGAACCAATCCAGGCGATGAGACGCGAGATCCCAATCCCAAACCAGATCGCTGGCGCTCTGGGACGCGATCCGAAATCGCGCTTCCGCTTCCGCGAGCGCCTTTTGGGCCGTCCGGTATCGTTGTTCGCTCTCGCGCCGGGACGCTTCCTCCCTGTATAGCGCCCGGTAATGGGCTTTGGCGTTGCGCTGCCAGATGACGAGGAGCGCCCCTCCCGCGGCCGCCGCGAAAGCCAGGATGAGCGCTACGATGAGGACTGAGCTTGTGCGCCAGCCGGCCAAGGCTTCCGATTTATCGATCTTAGCGACCAAGAACCAGGGAGAATCGGGCACGGCCTTCAGCGCGGACAACACATCAACGCCGCGGTAATCCATTCCTTCGACCACGCCCTCCCGGCCCATCACGGCCAGGACGGCCGGGGAGTCCAGTCGGCTTAAAGGAATACGGAACTTGAGCGCCGAGTCCGGCCGCTGGCGCAGATCGTTCAGGAACAGAACCTGATCGCCCTCCCAACGGACGAGGAAAGTCTCCGCGCTTCGGCTGGCCTCCGGCCAGATCCGGATCAAGGGGTAGAGGAACTGGCGGGCGTCGCTCTGCATGACGACGGCGCCCTTGGGGACGGCGGTCGCTCCGGCCCCGGAGATCAGAGGCGCGATGACATCCAAATGGGGCGGCAGGTCTCCAGGGCCGGCGTGGAGATCGGAGAGCGTGGCGCGTCTATTGTCCAGGGCCGCCGCCAAGCTCCGCAAGGCTTCCTCGTGGAGCCGGCCTTTCCGGCCGGAAAGGCTCAAGCGGATCACCCCGCGCACGTCCACCAACAAAACGTCGAAATAATGGCGATACCTCCCGAGAGATCGAAAACGGATGAGAATATCGCCGGCGGCTTCGGACCGCGGATCGGCCAGCCAGCGCAGGATCGCGTCTTTGGCGAACAGGCTTTCCATCAGTTCCGAGCTGTCGGCCAGCCGCTCGGTCCGCCATCGAGCGATCTGCCCAACCTTCAGCTCCGCGACGGTTTGAAGGTCGCTCTCCGCGTCAATCCGCAGGCTTTGTTCCTGAGCGCGGTAAAATAAGACGCCCCCGGTCAGCAATAGCGCG
>JALHUR010000467.1 GCA_022867325.1 Candidatus Aminicenantota bacterium
CCAGGCCGGCGCCGTTGACCATGCAGCCGACGTTGCCGTCGAGCTTGATGTAGTTGAGGTTATACTTCGTGGCCTCGACTTCGAGAGGCGACTCCTCGTCGAGGTCGCGCATCGCCTGGATATCGGGATGGCGGCCGAGGGCGTTGTCGTCGAAGTTCATCTTGGCGTCGAGGGCCAGGACGTCGCCCTGTTTGCTCACGAGGAGGGGATTGATCTCGGCGAGGGAGGCGTCCGTGCCTTCGAACGCCCTGTACAGGCCGGAGATGAATTTCCGGCCTTGTTTGAAGGCCTCGCCGTCGAGGCCGAGCCTGAAGGCCAGCTTCCGGGCCTGGAAGCCCAGGAGCCCGGTCGCCGGGTCTACGTATTCCTTGAAGATGAGGTCGGGTTTCTCGGCGGCGACCTTCTCGATTTCGACGCCGCCCTCGGTCGAAGCCATGACGACCGCCGCCTCGCGGGCCCGGTCGATGACGATGCCGAGGTAGAGCTCGCGGGCGATATCCAGGGCCTCTTCGACGAGGACGCTCTTGACCCGCTTCCCTTCGGGGCCGGTCTGGTGGGTCACGAGCTGCATGCCGATCATCTTGGCCGCCAGGGCCTCGGCCTCGGCGGGCGTCTGGGCGAGCTTGACGCCGCCGCCCTTGCCCCGGCCGCCGGCGTGGATCTGGGCCTTAACGACGACGCGCGGGCTGATCCTTTCGGCGATCGCCCGGGCCGCGGCCGGCGTTTCAGCGACCTCGCCCCGGGGAATCCGGACGCCGTAGCGCGCCAGAATCTGTTTGGCCTGATACTCGTGGATTTTCATTTCTTTCGTCCCGTAAAAAATATTCCAGGGCCGAAACGCCCCGGTCGCACTCCTTATAGCAAAGGATCCTTTTTGTGTCAAACCGGCGGGGGGAATTTCGCGCGGCCTCGATGCCGAATAAACCGTTGGAGGGAATCGTTTTGTTTAAAACCTTGACAGTTTCCGATAAAATATCTATAGTAAAAAACCTGATAATGTGTACTGCGGCTCACTCATGAATGAGCAACCATGGCGGGCGGGACGGAATCATGCCGATTCCTTTGCCTGTTCTTCTCCCTCCGGCGATCATCGCTCTCATGCTATCCATTCTTACTGCATCCGGAGCCGAGCGCTTCCCTTGAGTCCCGTCTTCATGGCCGAGTTCGAAGGGCGGAACCCCAACCCTTGGCCCCATCCCGAAAGGATGATCCATGCCTAAGCCAAAATTCGCAGTCTACTGGGCCGCCTCTTGCGGAGGGTGCGAAATCGCGTTTCTCGATATCCGGGAGAAGATCCTGGATTTCGACGCCGCGGCCGACTTAGTGTTCTGTCCGTGCATCATGGACACCAAATACAAAGATGTCGAAGCGATGGCCGACGGCGAGATTGACGTCACGCTCTTCAACGGGGGAATCCGGAACGAGGAGAACCTCCACATCGCACAACTCCTCCGGCAAAAGTCCAAGGTCCTGGTCGCCTTCGGCTCCTGTGCCACGGAAGGTTGCATCCCCGGCCTGGCCAACCTGACGACGACTGACGAGATCCTCGACTATGTCTACCGTCGATCGCCGTCCGTGGAGGCCGGCAACACGACCCTCCCCCAGACGGTCACGGAAACCCCGTCGGGCCGGCTGACCCTGCCGGCCCTGTTCGAGGTCCTGAGGCCGCTCGATCAGCTCGTGGACGTGGATTACCGGATGCCCGGCTGTCCGCCCGTCGCCGAGCAGATCTGGGCGGTCGCCGAAGCGGCCCTGACGGGAAAGTTACCCGCGAAGGGCTCTCTCGTCGGTGTCAACCCCAAGACGGTCTGCGATGAATGCAAGCGGACGAAAGAGGAGAAGAAGATCAAGGCCTTCCGCCGCCCCCATCTCGTCGACCCCCGGGATATCGATCCCAATAAGTGTCTGCTCGAGCAGGGGATCATCTGCAACGGGCCGGCCGTTCACGCAGGCTGCGGAGCCCTCTGCCCTCAGGTCAACCTGGGCTGTCGCGGCTGCTACGGACCGGCCGAGGGCATCCTGGATGTCGGGGCCAAGCTGGCCGGGTCGATCGCCTCGATCATCGACAGTGACGATCCCGCCGAGATCGAAACAATCGTCAAACAAATTCCGGATCCGGTCGGGACGTTTTACCGTTTCGGCCTGGCCGCTTCGCTCGTCGGGAGGCGTGTGAGATGAAAACGATCACCATCGACCCTATAACGCGGCTCGAAGGCCACGGCAAGATCTCCATTTTCCTGGACGACGAGGGCAACGTCGCGGACGCCTGCCTCCAGATCCCCGAGCTCCGCGGTTTCGAGAAGTTCTGCGTCGGCCGTCCCGTCGAGGAGATGCCCCGGATCACGACGCGCATCTGCGGCGTCTGTCCGGAAGCGCATATGATGGCCTCGGCCAAGACCTGTGACGCGGTTTATCACGTCGACCTTCCCCGCACGGCCAGACTCCTGCGGGAACTGCTGTACGCCATCTTTTACGTGACCGACCACGCGACCCATTTCTACGCCCTCGGAGGGCCCGTCTTCGTCATGGGCCCCGACGCCCCGGCCGCCCAGCGAAACATCCTGGGCGTCATCCACAAGGTGGGCGTCGAGATCGGCCGCAAGGTCATCGACATGCGCGGGGCCTGCCACGAGCTGATCAAGATGATGGCCGGCAAATCCGTCCATCCCATCGGGGCCCTTCCCGGCGGAATGAGCAAGGGGATGAACCGGGAGGAACACGATAAAGTCGTCAAGACCGGAAAGGACGCGGTCGAGTTCGCCAAATTCACCATCGGCATCTTCAACCAGATCGTCCTCGGGAACAAGGCCTACGTCGACCTGATTCTGAGCGACGGGTTCACGCACCACACCTACAACATGGGCCTCGTCGACGAACGGAACCATGTCAATTTCTACGACGGCGACGTCCGCGTCACGGCCCCCGACGGGGGAGAGTTGGCGAAGTTCAAACCGGCCGATTACCTCCAGCATATTGTCGAACATGTCGAGCCC
>JALHUR010000468.1 GCA_022867325.1 Candidatus Aminicenantota bacterium
GGTACGCATCCTGACGCGATCGTCATGGGAGCGCTCAAATTCGGCCTTAAGGCGGAGCTCCGGGAGAAATTGACCGTAGCCGACCTCGAAGAATCTTTGCGGCGCGGCGTTCCGCCCATCGTGGACATCCAGGCTTGGACGCAATCGGATCTGAAGAGTTCCGACTTCCGCTGGGACAATATGTGGGAGGACGGGCATTATGTCATCCTGATCGGAGTCGAGGGCGACAACCTTGTTTTCGAGGATCCGTCGCTCCTCGGGACGCGGGGCTATATTCCGCGTACGGAGTTCCTCGGCCGCTGGCACGATTACGAGGGCGAACCGCCCTACAGCCCGTCCGACGCCGGCGACCGCGCCTATGTCCGGATGGCCATCTTCATCGAGGGCACCAGGCCCGCCGACATCCCGCCCCTCACCAAGATCGACTGAAATAATTCTGGGGACACATCACTTAATTCGGGGGGGAGAATAATTAAGTGATGTGTCCCCAGAATTATTTTCGCATATAATGGCCGTATGGCGGAGATTCTGACCCTCGACCGAATCAAGGAGGCCCTC
This sequence comes from Candidatus Aminicenantota bacterium, assembly GCA_022867325.1. GTDB lineage: Bacteria > Acidobacteriota > Aminicenantia > Aminicenantales > JAFGBC01 > JAFGBC01. The sequence continues at coordinate 559 of JALHUR010000468.1, forward strand.
AGGGGGCTGGATATCGTCGGCGCCATGGAGGAGGGATTCGTCGCCTACTCGCGGGGCCGCGTCGTCGTCCCGCCCGTGGGCGAGATGATCTTCGAGGACCCTCCCGGCGACGTCCACATTAAGTACGGTTTCATCAGGGGCGACGACATCTATGTCATCAAGGTCGCCTCGGGCTTCTACCAGAACCCGAGCCTGGGGCTTTCGTCGTCGAACGGCCTGATGCTCCTGTTCAGCCAAAAAACGGGCGAACTCCTGGCCGTCCTCCTCGAAGAGGGCTATCTCACCAACGTCCGGACGGCGGCGGCCGGCGCGGTCGCCGCCAAGTACCTCGCCCCGCGGGCGGTGAGGAGGATTGGGATTCTCGGCGCCGGGATCCAGGGGCGGATGCAGCTCGAGTATCTCCGGGGCGCGCGCGATTGCCGCGACGTTACGGTCTGGGGGACCGGGGACGAGGAGCTTGCCGCCTACAAAAAGGACATGGAGGCGATCGGCTTCCGGGTACGGACGACCCGGGACGCCGGAGAGGTCGCCGCCGAATGCAATCTCATCGTGACCTGTACGCCGTCGCGGAAACCGCTGCTCTCGGCCGCGCAGATTAAACCCGGCACCCACATCACGGCCATGGGATCCGACACGCCCGAGAAGCAGGAGCTGGACCCCGCGATATTGGAGATGGCCGACCGCGTTGTCGTCGACAGCCTGAGCCAGGCGCGCCTGCGCGGCGAATGCTTCAAGGCCTTCGAAGCGGGGGCGATTACGCCGGAGGATGTCGTCGAATTGGGCGCGGTCATCGAGGACGCGAAGCTCCAGCGCGCCTCGGACGCCGAGATCACAATCGCAGACCTGACCGGAGTCGCCGTCCAGGACATCCAGATCGCCAAAGCAGTCTGGAAGAACTCCGCTATCTCTTGACACTTCGTAGAAAACGAAGTATCTTCATTGTAGATACATCGAGAAAAAAACATGGTCACAAAAATTCAAAAATGGGGAAACAGCCTGGCGGTTCGCATCCCGAAATCATTCGCCCATGAGATGCGGCTTAAAGATCATTCGTCCATAGAGATGGTCATGAAGGAAGAAACCTTGATTATCACTCCCTATGACGAAAAGGAGCGGTCCTTGGAAATGCTGTTGTCGCAAGTCACCGAGGACAATCTCCATCATGCCTGGGAGACGGGCGAGCCCCAGGGCGACGAGTTGTTATGAAGCCTCCGGCTTATATTCCCCAGCGGGGCGATGTCGTCTGGGTTTCGCTGACACCTCAATCGGGGCACGAACAGGCGGGCCGCCGGCCCGCTGTGGTGATTTCGCCGGGAGCTTATAACGGGAAAGTCGGGCTTGCCCTATTTTGCCCGATCACGAAACAGGTCAAAGGCTATCCTTTTGAGGTGCCGATTCCTCCAGGACTCCCGGTGACGGGCGCCGTCTTATCCGATCAGATTAAGAGCCTGGATTGGCGCGCACGAAAGGCCGAGAGGATCTGTTCACTTCCCGGCCGTACCGTCAGAGACGTTCTCGAAAAGTCCCGGACGCTGCTCTGATTAATGATCCGGAAATTAGACGAGCGTTGCCCGGGGAGAATTGCACTAAGTGATAAAGTGCAGGCTTGACCCCGGCTGGCCGCCCCGGCTTATCGGCTTACTTCCCGAGAGCGGCCAACTTGGAGGCCATCGTCGCGTCCTTGTCGAGGCGGTGATCGACGCGGAGGTCGATGTGGATACGCTTGGCGCCCATCCCGACCAGAGCCTCGTCAGTCTTTGCGACAACCGTAAAAAGCGCGGCCAGGTCGGGGGCTTCGATCGTCGTCGACATCGCGCTCGTCGTCGTCTTCAAGCCCGAGCCTTCGAGGACCTTCAGGACTTCCCGGACGTAGCGGCTGACGGAAGCGCCCTCGCTCGTCGGGAAGATCGCCAATTCAGCGATGATCACGGGCGGACGACCTCGGTCTTGGCCATCGGCCGGCTGCAGCACATCAGGACGTGCTCTTCGACGCAGCCGCAGGCCTCATCCACGATGACCCGGTAGCCGCAGACGCCGCACTGGAGGGCCGGGTAGGCCTTCGGGGCAGGAGCGGGGCGCGCGGCTTTCTTGACGGCCTTACGCGCTTTTTTCAGGGTTTTCTTGGGTTTGGCCTTGGGCTTGGCTTTTTTCTTGGCTTTGGCGGGCATTTTGACCTCCATCATTCCAATCGCAAGTCTTTGATTCCAATTACCATACCTCGACCGGCGATGTCAAATGGTTTCACTGGCTCTGAGCGAATTGTCAAACGGATTGGAACGCGCGCGGAACGCTTGATTAGGTAAAGAGATTTGCGTCTCCGTATTATAGTCAGTTTGGAAATCGGACGGACGCTGCGAGGGGAGAATTGCACTTAGTAACAAAGTGTAGGTTTGACCCCGACTTTGATGACCCCGACTTTGACAGGTTTGACCCTCACCGAAGGATGAGCTTGTAGAAATTTTTCTTGCCGACCTTGAGGACGTATTCGGGCTTGGCGCCGAAGTCGATCCGGTAGGAGATGTCCTCGACGCGCTTGCCGTCGAGGTAAACGCCGCCCTGCTGGATGACCCGCTTGGCCTCCCCCCGCGACGGGAA
>JALHUR010000469.1 GCA_022867325.1 Candidatus Aminicenantota bacterium
ATGAAATAGGAGCAAGAGCAGTTGAAGGTGACGCCGACCCGCTGGGAGTTGTCGCCGCGGACCTCGTCGTAGGTGTAGGTGCGCTGAGTGGGCTCAATGGCCGCCCCGCCCAGGATCTCATCGACGTCGGCGATGAAAGGGAGTATCCCGTCCGCCTCCTGGTAATACCAGGTCTGCCGGACCTCCCTGATGTCACGGAGGCCTTGCTCCCACATGAACCTCTCCTCTTTCTTCTTTCCGCGTTCGGCGTCGATCTTCCGGTAGGACTCCTGTCGCTTGGCGAGCGCCTGTTCCGCCCGGCCCAGGCCCGGGGTTTCGATGACGCCGAGATAAAACAGAAAGATGAGGGCGGCCGCGAATAAAACGCCCAGGACGGACAGAATCCTCTTCTCCCGCCCGCTCATAAAAACGTTATTTCCGCCGTTCATAGCCCACCACGATGTCGGAGACGAGCTCGCCGCCATCGCCCCGCGCCTGACTCAGGACGCGGATCGGCCTGAAGCGCAGCTTCTCCAATTCTTGGATGAAGCGTTTGAGCTCGTCGACGTCCGTAGAAGCGACCTTAAACTTGATCTCCATGAAAGCCTTCTCGGTCGAAAGGGGGGACAGGGACAGGATGTAGCTCGGCCCGGGCAGTGCCTCCTCCATCAGCGTCAGGAAATCGACCCAGGAGAAGGCCTTCCGCTCGATCACCTCGTTGACGCGGTCGACATCGGCCTTGGAGACCTTGACGAACTTTTCGTTTTCTTGATCGTACGTTCGGATCTCGGCCCGGGCATCGGTCTCGAGCCGCTCCAGCCGGACGAGTTCGGACCGGACGCTCCGGACCCGGCCGTGAACCCGGGCCAGAAGCCAGCCCCCGGCCGCCGCCGCGAACAAGATCCCGGCCGCGAGCCCCCCCGAGGCCGCAAAGAACAGGCGCCTGTTCCGGACGGGTTCGCTCGACAGGTTCATGCGGATGCGCGGCTTATTGCTCGTCATGGCAGTTGTCCAAGCAGAGGCAGCGCCATCGGGACGTCGGCCGCGTCAAGGCCGGCCGCCGCCGGATGCGCGATCTCGATGACCGGGATCGACAAAGCCGCCCTGAGGCTTTCCCGGACGGCCCCGGCCGGGTCGGGAACGCCCAGCCGCAGGCCCAGGACGCGGACCTGTTTTTTCTCCCGGTCCTCGATGAAGCGGATCGTGTTCTCGATTTCCTTGGCCGCCTCCGGGATGCGGCGCGGGGCGAGCGGTTTGAGCCGGAAGAGGCTCAACTCCCCCTCGACCAGGCCCATCAGGCAGAGGGAATCCTCCTCGATATTCACGAGGAGACTGTTCCGGAACTCCTCCCGGCCGGCCAGGTTGAGAAGGCTCAGCGAGGGAATCCCGAGATATCCGACCCGGTAGTGGAGGCGCTCGAAGACGGTTTCATACTCGCGGATGACGGACTCCTTGACGACGACCGCGAACACCTTGGGCGGGGAAGTATTCAGGACTTCGTAGACGAGCCTGGCGTCCTCGGCCAGGAGGGGCATCTGCTTCTGGATGCGCCAGCGGACGACTTTCTCCCGCTCTTTCTCCGCGGCCGGAAGCGAATCAAACGACAGGAGAACGGCCCGGACGCACGGGTCGGGGATAAGGCAGGATACGGATTTCTCGGACAAGCGAAGCCGGGCGGCGGCCTCCTTGATCTTAGCCTCGAGAAGCGCGGGGTCGGGGAGGTTGGGCTTGTCGAAGGAGGGGACGATCGTCCCGGGCAGGAGAGGGAGGACCGCGGCTCCGGCGATCTTGTTCTCTTTCCGCCGATAATGAACCCCGGCCAAAGCCCGCGGCGACAGGAGGAAGTGCCCCTGGAGCCGGGGCGTCTCCCGGAAATAGCCCAGCCAGCGGTCGGGAATCCTCATCGTCTTCTACTCCACGAACGTGACCTTGTTGAGCTCCCGCAGGCTCGTCGTTCCGCGCAAGACCTTGTCGATCCCGACTTGGCGCAGGAAGTGCATGCCCTCGGACTTGGCCTGCTTCCGGATCTCGGACAGCGGCTTCCGGTTCAGGATCATCTCCCGGATCGTATCGGAGAGCTCGAGGAGTTCGGCGATAGCCGTCCGGCCATGGTAGCCGGTGTCGTGGCAGTTCGAACAGCCTTTGGCCTCGAAGAAGACCTGATCCTTGTATAATCCCGGATCCAGCCCGGATTCGAGAAGCTGGGCTTTGCTGAGCTTTTGGGGCGTCTTGCACTTGGGACAGAGGATCCGGACCAGGCGCTGGGCCAGGGTGCAATTGAGGGCCGAGACGAAGCTGTAGGGATCGACCTGCATGTGGAGGAAGCGGCCGATGACGTCGAAGACGTTGTTGGCATGGACGGTCGTGAAGACGAGGTGGCCGGTCAGGGCCGATTGGATGGCGATTTGGGCCGTCTCCGGGTCCCGGATCTCGCCGACCATGATTTTATCGGGATCGTGGCGGAGGATCGAACGGAGCCCCCGGGCGAAGGTCAGGCCCTTTTTCTCGTTGACCGGGATCTGGGTGATGCCCTCGACCTGGTATTCGACCGGGTCCTCGATCGTGACGATCTTGTCCTCGGGGGACCTGATCTCAGTCAGGGCCGCGTAGAGGGTGGTCGTTTTGCCGCTCCCGGTCGGGCCGGTCACCAGGACCATCCCGTAGGGCTGGGTGATGTAGCGGCGGAAGCGGCGCAGGACCTCGTCCGAGAACCCGAGCAGGTCGAGCCGGAGCTCGGAGATAGCCTCCGTGATCATTTCCTTATCCAGGATGCGGATGACGGCGTCCTCGCCGTAGATGGAGGGCATGATCGAGACCCGGAAATCGATCGTCTTGTCCTTGATCCGGAGCCGGAAGCGGCCGTCCTGGGGGACCCGGCGTTCGGCGATGTCGAGGTCCGACATGACCTTGACCCGGGAGATGATCGGGGCCATGAACTTCTTGTCGATCGGCTCGAGGGCTTCGCTCAGGACCCCGTCGATCCGGTACTTGATGATCATCCGCTCGTCCCTGGACTCGATGTGGACGTCGCTGGCCCGCTTCTGGACGGCCGTGAAGATGATGGTGTTGACGAGCTTGATGATGGAGCCGTCCTGGTCGGCCAGCTTCTCGATCGAGAGGACTTCTTCCTCCTCACCCGATTCCTTCTCGACGACCTGCATGATGAAGCCCTCGGTCGCGTCCTTGAGGACCTGGAGGGCCGTCTCGCTCCGGCGCAGGGCTTCCTGGATGGCCCGCTTGGAGGCGGCCAGGACCTGAACCTTGCGGCCCAGGAACGATTCGATGGCGTCGATGGTGGCCAGGTCCGAGGGGTCGGCGATGGCGATCTGGACGAGGTCGTCCCGCTCGCCGAGAGGGATAAAATTCAACCGGTAAAGGAAATCGACCGGGATGGACTGGACGAGGTCGCGGTCGACCGGATAGCCGGCCAGGTCGATGAAGGGAACGTTGTAGCGCTCGGCGAGCTTGCGGATCTCCCGCTCCTCGGCGAAGATCTCCTTGCGGGCGTCCTCTCGGCCGTCGGTTCGCTTCGTCATACAAAATCCTCGACACCCAGGCCTGAAGGCCGGCACCCAAGGAGCCGTTGTTTCGGCTCCTTGGGTACTGCAAGGCGGGGCTTGTTCAGGATTAGCCCTGAGCCTCGCAAATCATCCCCTCCTTTAAAAGCGGAGCTTGGCGTCGGCGAACGGGTCACTGGGCCACCTGGATGATGTTGAAGATGGGGAGATAGACGGACAGGAGCATGGCCGCGGCCAGCAACCCCATGAAGATGATGATGACGGGCTCGATCAGGGAAACGAGGGTGTCGATCCGGGTCCGGATCCGTCCTTCGTAAAAATCGGCCACCTCGGCCAGCATGCCTTCCAGGTTGGCGGAGGTCTCCCCGATCCGGAGCATATCCAGGGACAGGGGCGGGAAGAATCCCGTCTCGGAAAGGGTTTCGGACAAGCTTTGCCCGTTCTTGATCCGATCCTGACACCGGGCCGTCAAGCGGACCAGATACCTGTTGGGAACGGCGTGGCGCGCGATTCCGATGGCCTGGAGCAGACTGATCCCGGCCTCGAGGAGCAAGCCCAGGGTCCGGCTGTACAGGGAGACTCCGGACTCGATAAAAATGATGCGGGCGAAGGGGATGCGAAGCTTGAGACGGTCGATCAGGATACGCCCCTCCTCTTTGCGCCGGACGATAATATAAGCGATGATCATGCCGAGGACGAGGACGAGAAAGACCGGGCTCTGCCTCCGAACGGCCAAGGCGAAGGACATCAGGCCCCGGGATATAGCGGGGAGTTTGGCCTCGAAGTCCAGGTAGAATTCGGCGAAACGGGGAAGGATGAAATTGACGAGAATGGTCAAGAGGATCAGGGCGAAAACGATGAGAAGCGTCGGGTAAACGAGGGCCGAACGAATCCGGGATTTGGTCTGGGCCACGGTTCGGGCGTAGGTCAGGTAACGGCTTATGGCGCCGGCCAGGTTACCGCTCCGCTCGCCCGCCATCAGGGAAGCCGTGTAGACCCTCCCGAACTGGGACTCGTGGGCCGCGAAGCTTTCCGAAAGGGCCTTCCCTCCCCGGATGCTTTTCTCGACATCCATCAGGAGCTCTTTGAAGGGAAGATTTTTTATCCGGCTGACGATGACCTCCATGCCGCGCAGAATGGGATAGCCGGCTTTGATGAGGGCCATCAACTCCTGGTTGAACATGATAAAATCGCGTTCCTTGATTTTCTTGGCGAAGGGAAGGAGCCGGACCTGAATTTGCTTCCAATCCCGCTGGACGGATAGGACACACAGACCCTCGTCCTCAAAACGGCGCCGGCATTCGTCGAGGGAAGAGGCCAGGATCGTCTGGGAAAAAGTCTTCCCTCCTTCCGTGGCCAGCCGACATGTAAAATAAGGCATCTCAGACTCTTAACGATAATAGACCCGCACTCTCACCCGACGGGTAATCTCAATATTAGGGAAACGGGGGGTGTTTGTCAAACCCTCATCTCCCCAGCACAAATGCAGGGGAAATGAGGGTTGACCCTGAGCCACCCTTCTCGGCGAACGGGTCAAACCCTCCACTCCCCAGCCTTAAGGCGGGCAATCATGGGACGTTAGCACGCCTCCATGAGTACGGGCAAAACGCCCGGCATGTCAGGGCAGAAGCTCCTTGGAGCGCCAGTACTCATGAGGCATTTCAGACTCATGAGTATGGACCCTGAGCCGAGCTTGGCGGGGCTCCGATTTTAAGCCCCGTCTTTCAGGGCGGGGTAGCGTCGGCGAACGGGTAAATCCCTAAAAGAGGTGCCCGAAGTTGAAATAGAAACCGGTCGTCTCCCGGCCCAGGCCGATGTCCATGCGGACGACGAAGGTGGACATGGTGAAACGAAGCCCTATCACCGGGTTGGCCGCCCAGCGCCGGAAATCCAGGCCGCCGAGCGACGGCCAGACTTTTCCCGCGTCCAGGCCGACCACCCCTCCCAGGCGCCGGAAAATCGGGAAGCGGAGCTCGGCGTTCATGAGCAGGTGGGATTTGTCCAGATAGCGGTCCTGGGGCGATCCGCGCAGCGTCCGGCTGCCCCCAAGCGGGAGGAGCACATGGCTGGGCAGATCGTCGCCGAACAGGCTCTGGCCGCCAAGGCGGATGGCGAAAATAGTCTTGGGGTAGAACAGGACGCTGTAATATTGGAACCAGCCGGCGAGCCTGGTGAAGCGCACATTCGTCCCTCCCGTGCCCGGCGCGTATTCGGCCTCGGCCTGGAGAACAACGCCTTCGGAGGGATGGACGAAGCTGTCCCGGCTGTCGTAGCGAACATTGCCAAGATCGAGACATAAGAGGCCCGTCCGAGGTCGAGCGATTCGGGAGTCGCGGACAGTCCGCTTTCGCCCTCGAGGACCGTATTCTTGATCGTCGCGAATTTCAGCCCGACCTGCCCCACCGTCCGACGGGTGAATCCCCGGCTCAGGGCGAGTTCGATCGCCAGGGGTTCGCGCGTGTACTGGACGCGGTCCTGGTACCGCGATCCGTTTCCCAGGCCGAAGAAATTGTTCTTGATCATCTTGTCGTAGTCGACGGTCAGGTCGAGGGCGACCGGATAGATCTTGCCCTGCCGGGTTTCGAAGTCCGGCCAGGAAAAGACGAAGCGGTACCACCGCTCGCCCTTGGAGCTGTTGAAGAGGGTCAGATCGAGGGATTCCGAGCGGCGCAGAGGATTGAGGAAGAAGGCCTTCAGGCCGTAGCCGAAGCCGATGTCGGTGTCGTACATAAGGATCGGGAAAAATTCCTTGGTGAACTCGGCCGGGCGGACGACGGTCGGGGGCGCCTGTGGGGACGTCCCGCAGACATGCTCCAGATCGACCTCGGCGGCGACGCCGAAATGGTCGGAAGCGTGGAGGCCGGACTCCATGGAATCGAGGGCCACCGTCGAGGACAGCATATCCTCGGGCCGAAAGTTTTTATTCAGCAAGATATAATCGATCCGGCGGCCGATTCCGGAGTCGACGGCCGCCGCCAGGGATAAACCCGTGCGTTTCCGGCCCGCTGCGTTCTCCGGCCGGCGCGAATATTCGATGTTTTCATTCAGCCCCGGGTCCCAGGTGAACCGGAAGCTCGGAGCCGGGGTCGCGTTCCGTTCTCCCTTCAGCGTCAAGGTGTCGTAAGCGCCGGTCGTGGAGATGAATTCCTTAACCTCCGGCGATTCCTTTTCCACATTGAAATCGCCGGCGATGATCACGGGCGAGCCTTCGGGCAGGGTCTTCAGGTCCCGGAGGAGCTTTCTAACCTCGGCCAGCCGCCGGGCGTTCTTGGCCTTGATCTCGGCGACGGTCTGGGCCAGGTCAGCGTCGGCCATCGCCCCTCGACCCGACGATTCGCTCAGACTCCGGAACAACATCTCATCGTCCGCCGGCGAGGCGACGAGATGGACGTTGACCAAATAAATGGGCGTATTTTTCACCAGGATCCGTCCGACCAGGGAGAAAACGGCCTCTCCGAACTGGAAGGTCAGGACATCGCCGTACAGTCCGAATGGTCCCGAGAGCTTCCAGACGTCATGGCGGCGGAGGTCCAGGGCCGGCCGGGCCAGGATGGCCATCCCTTCCTTGAAATTGAGCGGAACGCCGACGGGACCGAACTTGATCCCGCCGTTCACGACCTGATGGATCTCGGCTAGGCCGAGCGACTTCGCAAGGCGGCGCGCGTAGCGGCCGGCGAAATTCGCTTCCTGGACGAAGACGACGTCCGGATCGAGCTTCCGAATTTGCGCGACCAGGGCTGCGAATCGGCGCTCGCGGCGCTCCGCCGGCTCATATTCGCTGAACTTGAAGAACCCCTCATAATCGAGGCCGGACCAGGTGTTGATGGTCAATAGCCTCAGCCGCGGGGCGTCGGCCGTTTGACCGATCAGCCCGGGAACGATCAGGACCAGACCGAGCAGGATTCCCGCGACGGCCAATGAATCTCCCCTTCTAACCACGTCGATAATATATCGCCGGCCGCGCGGCGATGTCAATGGACGCGGCCATTCCTCTTCCCCCTGACGGCGGTTGCTTGGCGTTGGCGTCTTTAGCGGCGATAATGATGCCGCTCATTCCCCAGCCAGATCGTACTTCCGGATGAGGGGGTTGAGCCGGGTCAAGAGCTCGTAGAACGACTGGCCGGCCCGACCGGCGACCTCGTAGGTCGTGACCTCCTCCCCGCCGTCGCGCCCGATGATGGTGACCGTGTCCTCGACCCGGGCATCCGGGATATCGCTGAGGTCGACCACGATCATGTCCATGGTGACGTTCCCCAGGACGCGAACCCGGCGGCCCCGGACTAAG
>JALHUR010000470.1 GCA_022867325.1 Candidatus Aminicenantota bacterium
CCCTGGAGGTCTTCAAAAAGAAACCGTTCGGTGGTATGATGAACTTCGTTCAAAGCTGTTTCCTCCTTCGAATGTCCAAAACGTATTGTAAATCAATACGTTACGAGGGGAAACAGCTTTTTTTTGAATTTTTCAGGCTAGCTATTAAAGTCCGATATTATTAAATATAGGGTGGAGGGGAACATATGAATCCATATGGCTCTACGGCGTGCGATCCATCGACGAGCCAAAGATATCAAGACGATTAAGGTAAAATGCAATGAGATTAATATTGGATTCAAATATTTACTGCAAAGACTATAGCTTATCTGGAACCACATTTCAGGCTCTTTTGACAGACTTCCATATAAGAGGAGATTCTTTGTTTGTTCCAAGGATTGTCCTAGAAGAAGTAGTTAACAAGTACTATGAGGAATATCATCAATTATTTCGAACAGCCACCAGGATCGGATTTGTAAATTATATTCACTTGCCAAACTCAAATGAAGAACGCGAAAGATATCTAACATATTTTCAGGAGAAATTATCAGCTTTTCACTATTCCTTGCTAGACTATCCAACTATTTCTCACGAAGATTTAGCAAAGAAAGCACTGGAATATAAAAAGCCATTTAAGCAAGACGGACAAGGATATCGGGATTCATTAATTTGGGCAACAGTTTTAGACTTAGCTGGGCGCGAGAGCACTGAATCAATAGGTTTCATATCCGCTAATACAAATGATTTTACTGACAGAGTAAACAATAGACAGCTACATCCAGATCTACGAGAAGATTTAGAAAGAAGATTCGCTGGTCGTTGTGTTTTTGAGATAGGTTATTATCCTAGTCTTGAAACCTATGTACAAGAACACATATATTCAACATTAGAAATACTAACTGATATTGAAACAAGACTTGACAATAACAGTTATGAGGGTTTAGATCTGAAGCGTTTTATTGAAGATAATGTGAATGAATTTGCTTTAGGAAAAGAATTTAGTTCTGCGGAGATAGGGCTTCCCGACGAATTAAGTTCTGTTAATCTTTCTTGGATCGATGATGTTCTAAATATAGAAGATATTTCAGTTAGGAAGCTTTCTGAAACGGATATTATGATCAGCTTCTTTGCTGAAGTTGTGTGTAATTTTGACTTTTATGCAAATAGATATTATGTCTTATATAATTTAGATGACGTCAACCCAAGATCTGATGTCACCGATGAACGTGATGATTTCATACGGGCTTCAGTAACCAGACAAGTAGTCTTAATTATCGAATTAATATTTAATGTTACGTCGAGGCAGGTTACCTCAAAACAAGTAATTTCAGTTCATCCATCTGACGTTGAAGAATAGTCTTATTACATTGAAATTCAACTGATTTGGATACTAGTTTGAATATTTATATCACTAAAAGTATATTGACCCGGAACCCAGAAAGTCCGATATTATAGTTGTAAGGCTGGAGGGGAATGCCCAAAGATAAAAGGCTATACGCCGTGCTCGGTGTGCAATCCGCCGACGAGGAACAGGTAATATCTCGATGGAGATAAATCATGGATAATGAAGAAAACATTGAAAATGAATTTAATGAAGCCTTACATGCTCTCGAACTTTTTAAAGAAGTGGAGCGATTCAGATTCGATTATTATAAGCAGCTTTCCATTCTGAGTACGGGTTCAATAGGAGCTATTTTAGCCTTCATCATAAAATTACTTCCTACATCGAACTGCATAATTCTTGCTATCCTTTCGCTTATATTCTTATTTCTATGCCTTATCTTCTCGCTATTTGGAATGACAGCACCTTCAAATATGATAGTCTACTTGATTGGAATTCGTACTATAGCCACTTCCAAACAAAAATCCCCCGAAGAACGGAAGAAGGACAAGAAAGAATATGAAGATAAATATTCAAGGGGATTGAAAGAAATTAAGGTAGTCGACTGGGTGTGCAAAATAGTTTTTATACAAGGAATCTTTTTATTTCTTCTATTCGCTGCTTCAAATATGGCGGGTTCGAAATGAGGCGCCGGGGCCGGGCCGCGGGGGGCTCGCGAAGAATGATATATCTTGAATACGATATTAGATCAGATCCTAAGGCGAAGAATACAATGGCGATGAAGAAGAGGATGTATTAATGAACAAAACCAGAAAAGTAGAAACGCAAGAACTTAAAAGTCAAAAAGAAAAACAAAAAGAAATAGAAAAACAACGAAATGAGAGACTAGAGCGTGCCATTGGAAACGTCTTAGATCGTCATCATAATTGGGATTCGATAGATTTTTGGAGTGCGAATCTTATATGCAGCACAGAAAAATCATCTCGCAGCGCCAACAAGCTTTCCGCGCGATTGCTACTTCTTACTTGGGTTCTTGTAATTGTGGGAGTAATGACATTAGGAATATTTATTTTTGATCAGATAAACAAATGAGGCGCGGGCCCGGGCCGGGGGCCGCGGGCCCTGGTTGAAAGGACGCTGGTTAGCGGAATGGCGCCTCAATGAGATAGACGATGAGGAAATATTTATTCTCTCAAGGAGGATAAAACATGGAAAAATATTTATTGCATCTTTGCCCAAATCAGGGAAGTGAAAAGTGCCATCCCGATGTAAAGTACGTATTGCTTCCTCAAAAAATCGAAAATAATGGAAAGATACCGTTGTGGCCAGTCGGAAAAGAACAAGAAGAATTAGACAAAATTTGCGGGAAATGTAGTGAAGCTATTTTTGAGATTGAAGAAAGAAAATGCCCGGCTTGTCGAAGTGAAAAGCTTATTTTGCCCATTATTATTAGCGGAATCGTCAACTCACAAAAAGTTTATCACTATATATGCGAAGAGTGTCGTAAGGCCCTATTTTCATACACAGAATTGTAATTGTTAATAATCAAAAAGCATCGCCTCTTCTACTGGCTCGATATCCGTGTAGGTGGACGCCGCGTACGCCGGACGCTGAAGACCGACGAATACCACCTCGCGGTCGACCGAGCGAATAAGATCATAAAGGAACTCCGGGAGGCGGCTTTCCTAAAGAAGATCACGCTCAAGGACTTTGCGGCCAAGTATCTGGAATGGGCTTGGTCTTCGAAACCGGCCTCGGCAGACCGCGAGGAGCAGCGGCTTAAGAAGCTCCTAGATTTCTTCGGGGGGTCTCGGGATCAAGTACCTCGCCGATATAACTCCCTACCACAACGAGCAGCTCCGAGCAAAGCTCAAGGAGAACGGCGCCAAGAAGACGACGATAAACCGATATACCCAGCTCCTACGGGGAATGTTTTATCGGGCGATCGACTGGGAGATCCATAAGGGGACGAATCCCGTCAAAAAGATTAAGTTCTTCCGGGAAGAGTCCCGGATCCAGGCGCTCTCGGCCGAGGAGGTCGAGCGGATCCTGGTTTCCGCCAAGAAGATCGCCGCGCAGGCCAAGAGCCCGCTCCAGAAGGCCTTCCCGGATCTCATCCGGCTTGCCCTGAATACCGGGCTCCGGAAGGCTGAGATCCTGAACCTCCGCTGGAAGAACGTCAAGGGCGACGAAATCAAGGTTCACGGGAAGGGCGACCGGACCAGGATGGTCCCCTTGAACCAGGCCGCGGCCGCGATCATCGGCAGGCAGCCCAAAACGACGGAGTACGTCTTCGACATCCCAAACCGTACGCAACCGAGTCTCTTTTTACGCACCATCTACCAGATCAAAAAGCAGACCGGGATCCCGTTCCACTTCCACCTGCTCCGGCACTACTTCGCGACCTCCCTACTCGAGCGGGCGGTGGATATCGTGACAATCGCGGCGATCCTGGGGCATAGCAAGATGATGACGAGTTTGCTGTACTCTCATACAGATAAGGAAAAAAGAAGGCGGCGATCGGGAAGATTTGAACCTTGACAATCGCTTTTCAGGTAGATATCCTTAGGGTGGCCACAATGAGCCTCCATAAAAGGAAGGGACATTCGGGCTTCTCTCTTAACAACTTCCATCCTTTGAAAAACATAAAATGAAAGCTTTAGCACCAGAAGAACTCCTCGGGCCGTTGAACGATATTGAGATGAAGTATGCACCAAAAACTCTCTATGTTGAGGGAGACATATCACTTTTAAAGAAATCTCCCCGGATTGCCGTAATTGGAACCAGACATCCCTCAGAATTAGGGAAAAAAAGAACAGCCAAGTTAACTAAGGCTCTGGTTCAAAATTCTTGTATCATCATCAGTGGACTCGCAGAAGGGGTAGATACAATTGCTCATCTCACAGCAATCGAAAGTGGAGGGCGTACGATTGCAGTATTAGGTACCCCACTCGATCGATTCTTTCCAGCAAAAAACAAAATGCTTCAGCATACAATAATGGAAAAGCACCTTGCCGTCTCTCAGTTCCCATCAAATTATCCCATCCAACCCAAAAACTTCCCGATGAGAAATCGGATTATGGCCCTCATTGCTGATGCATCTGTTATTATTGAGGCTAGCGATAAGAGTGGCACATTATCCCAAGGCTGGGAAACGCTGCGCCTGGGAAGGGCTCTGTACATCATGAAATCTGTGTGCGAAGACAATTCATTAAATTGGCCGAGAAAGATGATCGATTACGGGGCAATTCCATTATTTGATACTGAATCGCTTATATATGATCTCCCGCTTGTCCGCGACGATGTCACCCTGAATGTTGCTATCTGAACTTAAGTTCGCTTCTTTTCTTGCCTATACACCTCGACCAATAAATGTTGAACAAGAAAAATCAAAATCTATTACAGATGCTCTTAAAAACGACAATATGAGGGGAGAACCCCCACAGCCCACAAGCAGATATTTAGTAAGCGTACTTGCTGATAAAATTGCAGAAACCCATTTCCAATATTTCTTTGGCTCAGAAGTCATTCTAGTTCCAATGCCACGGAGCACATTGTTATTAAAGGATATGCTGTGGGTTCCCCATCGAATTGCAAGCGCCTTGATCGAATATGGCCTCGGACATCAGGTCGCTACCTGTCTCGAACGAATCAAAGCAATTCCAAAATCAGCATCAAGCGCACCTAAAGATAGGCCGAAAGCACAAACCCATTATGATTCACTTAAGGTTAATAATTGCCTATTTCCATTCAACCGAATTCTCATTGTCGACGATGTTATTACTAGGGGAGCCTCTATGATCGGCGCAGCAAGTGTTTTGTCTGAAGCCTTTCCTAAGGCTCAAATATCAGGTTTTGCAATGATTCGCACTATTAGCAATACTAGTGAATTTATTAAAATTGTAAACCCTTGTGAAGGAAAGATTATTCTTAAAGGTGATCAAACTTATAGAACTCCCTAAATGCCAATTATACGCCAGTGTAGGTGGTCATTTTTTTGGACACAGTCGCAGGGATGTTTTAGCTAAGTATTTGTTATTATGTCGGATAGCAAAACCGGCTTAGGGATTGAAAATCCCTGCGTCGGCGGGGGCCAGGCACGCCAATTACTCAAGAAAAGCGAATGGTTAATGTCCATTGTTCAGGCAATGAGCTAGTCTAGCTGTTTTGGGGAGTCGCCCTTATCCAATTAAACTTGAGGGTTGGAATTTAATAGAATTGAGAGTTCTCAAGAAGAAAAAGAAGATTCACATTGTCAACAAAAAAAACTATACTTATTTCATCGCCGGTATAGGAGGAAACATACCCATGACCAAAAAAGACCGTCACCAACCCCTGGTTTTGATCGGCCTTTCGGCCGCGCTTGTCCTGGCGGCGCTCGCGCCGGCCATGCTCAGCGCCCAAACCACTGAAATCAAGCCCGCCATCCTCGGCCAGCCCATGCCCGACTTCAGCCTCCCCTCGCTCCAGGGCCCCGAGGTCGCGCTGTCCAAGCTCAAGGGGAAGAACGTCCTGATCGTCTTCCCGCGCGGCTACGCCGCCGAGAATTACTGGTGCACGATCTGCAACTACTATTACGCCGAGCTGGTCGAGCTCGAGCGGACAGAGTCCGTCCGCAAGAAGTTCAACCTCGAGATCCTCTACGTCTTCCCCTACCCCAAGGAGACGGTCCAGGCCTGGGTCGCCGACCTGCCCGCGCAGCTCGAGAAGCTCCACGGCTGGAAGCATCCGGCCGAGCCGGACAAGCTCGACGAGAAAGGCAAGGCCCGCCTGGAGCGGCTCCTCAAGGGCCTGCCCAAGGACCTCCTCTTCAAGAAGGGCGAGGTCCCGACGCCTTTCCCGATTCTCATGGATGCCGGCCATGTCGTTACGGGCGGCCTGGGCATTTACGCGGCGGAATGGGGCGGGAGCAAGATCGATCAGAATATCCCCACCGTGATGCTCGTCGACGCGGACGGAACGGTCCGGTTCAAGTACATGGGGCAGAACACCTGGGACCGGCCGAGCTACGAGTATCTCATCCGGCAGATGGAGTGCCTGGGCTGGGGGAAGAAATAGGGGGCGGAGGCCGGCCCGCTCAATCGGGCAGGGTCAGGGATCGGAAGCGGAAATCCCGGTAGCGGGCGATGATGTCCTCGAGCAGCCGCTCTTTGGTCAGCTTCATGATCTCGATCGAGCTCAACCCCTCGAAGAAGGGGCCGAACTCCTCCATGGTCAGGGCCTTGGGGGTCCGCCGGCCGACCGTCTTCCGGTTGAGCTTGAGCTCGACCGAGTTCCTGGGAAGCATGATGATGTAGCTGAAGTTCGTCTCTTTCGAACGGGGGAAGGAGATGTCGAAGACGAGGGACGAGCCCTTGTCCTTCCTGAAGCCGACCCGGGTGCCGTGGGGCTTGAGCTCCTCCTCGAGGGCTTCATAGGCGGGTTCGGCGATGAACTCCGTGAACTGGGCGAAATGCTCGAGCGTGTCGTGCTTGCATTTCTCGATGATCCGGAGGTGCTCGAAGTAGGTCCGGAGCTGGTCTTTCCATTTTTCGTCGGGCATATCCGCCTCTCTCGGCCTGGGTTTATCTTATCACACTTGGCCCTTCCTCTTAAAGGGCCTGATGGAAGGGTGCCGGCTGAGGTCAGCGAAAGGGGGTGATGATTGGAAAAGTTGAGGGAGCCCTCTCCAGCCGGCGAAAGAGAGCCATAATTATGTTAGCACAAGAGCCGTTTTTTTCAAATACAATATTTTGTAATTCCAAGGAGAATCCCCCGCCTCGACGGGGATGTGAATAAACCTGTCGATATCCTGTGGAATCCGCCGCCATCCCCTTGATTCCGCTCCTGTTTTGACGATTTGCACAGGATATTGGACAGTGCGGCCTAAGGCCCCCCAAGGCCGAGGATCGTCGCCGCCTCCTCCCAGACCCTAAGGACCCCGATGGCCGCCATCTCCGGGGCCGCGATCGTCCGGCTCCGCCCGAAAGGGGCCCAGGCCGGAAGGTTCTTCTCCAGGAACAGGGCCAGGACCGGCGCACCGCAGGCGGCGGCAAGGTGGGTGACGCCCGAATCGTTTCCGATGTAAAGGCAGGTCCGGCCCAGAAGATACGAAAGGACCGAGAGAGGGGGCCGGTCCACGCCCCGCCAATCGGGCGGCAGGCCGCGGAGGCCGAGCTCGCCCGCCAACCGACCCTCGGCCTCTCCCAGGACGATCCCTCCCGCGAACCCGCGCCCGCCCAGGCGGCGGGCGAGCTCGAGGAAGCGGTCGAGCGGCCAGCATTTTTCCGCCGCTCCGCTTCCGGGGTGGATGATGACGAAGCGTTCCCTCGACTCCGGCCCGGCGGCCGGAACCCAAAGGCGCGCGCAGTCCTCGAAGGTTCCTGCACCGTCGACCGTCGAGAGGACGGGCGACGGTGCGAGCGCGGCCGCCGTCCGCGCGAAAAAGAAACGGCTGATGGCCTGGCCGCCCGCCGCGCTCAAGCCGATGATCGCACATTCTTTTCCGGCGGCCTTCAACGCGGCTTCGATCTCCCGGCCCCGCTCCTGACTGTTCATCCAGCCGACCACGAGCGAGAACCGGTCCAACAAGCTTCCCCTCGAAACAACGCCCCGGCCGCTCCCCGCCAGCAAGCCGGCGAATTCGGCCCCGCCCGCGTCGGCGACTTCGTCCACGACCTTCGCCCTCAGCAACAGTCCGCCGTAGTCGCGGCGGCCCAAGAGGACGAGCCGGGCGCCCGGCCGGGCGAGGCGAATCAGCCGGAGCGAGGGAAGGGCCGCCAGGAGGTCGCCTAAGCCTCCGATCCGGATGCACAGGATTTGTTCGTCTTGGACCATGGATTAATACCCGCGGCGGGATGCAAGCCGTTTCGGCGGCGCGTAGAGGAGGAGGCGGAGGTCCATGACGTTGGTCCGGGTCGGCCCGGTCGCGACAAGCCCGCCCGTCCGTTCGAAAAAGCCGTGGGAATCGTTGGCCTCCAGGAAGGCGGCGGCGTCGAGGGACAAGGCCGCGGCCCGTTCGGCGACCTCCGGTCCGGCCCAGGCCCCCGCCGCGTCGCTCGTCCCGTCGATGCCGTCCGTCCCCAGGCTGGCGATGAGCCATTCGCCCCCGCTCCTGAAGCGCCGCCCCATCTCGACGAGCGAGGCCAGGACGAACTCCTGGTTCCGGCCGCCCCGTCCCGGCCCCCGCACGGTCACGGTCAGCTCGCCGCCGGCGATGAGACAGAGCGGGCGCCCGATCCCCCTCTGGACGGACAGGATCTCGAGGAGGGCCGCGTAGCGGCGGGCCGCTTCCCTGGCTTCCCCGTGGTCCGAGGCGGTCAGGACGAAGACGCGGAAACCGTGTCTCTCGGCCTCCTTTTTCGCCGCCGCCAGGGCGGCCCCGTTGTCGCCGACGATGACGTTGACGACGCGGTCGAATCCGGGGTCGGGGCCGGGGCCGCCGCTCCGGGCGGCGTCGCCCTCTTCCAAGACGCGCCGGACCGATTCGGGCGCTTCCTCCCATAGGCCGTATTTCATCAGGACGTTCCTGGCCTCGCCCGGCGCGGCCGCAGCGGGGACGGTCGGTCCTGAGGCGACGACCGAGAGATCGTTGCCGACGACATCGGACAGGATGAGGCCCAGGACCGAGGCGGGGAAGGCGGCCCGGGCGAGTTTCCCGCCCTTGAAAGCCGACAGGCGCCGGCGGACCGCGTTGAGTTCGTGGATCCCGGCGCCCGCCCGGAGGAGCGCGTCGGTCAGGCTTCGCTTCTCCTCCAAGGCCACCCCCTGGATGGGAAGCGCCGCCTGGGCCGATCCGCCGCCCGATATGAGGACCACAAGAAGATCGTCGGCGCCGGCCCCTCGCGCCAACTCGCGAATGGCCTCGGCCGCTCGGACGCTCCTCTCGTCGGGAAGCGGGTGGGCGGCCGGGAGAAAGCGGAGCTTTTCGGCTCCGGGCGTCATGAATGGGGGACCGACCACGATTCCTTCCGCGACCCTGTCGCCCAGGACGGACATCGCGCCTTGGGACATGGCCGCCGCGGCCTTGCCGAAGGCGCACAGGAAGACGCGCCGGAAGCGGCGGAGGTCGAACCGCCTGTCCCCGACGACAAGCTTCGCCCGCCGCCTGACCAGGGCGGAGGCGGTGAGCGTTTCGGCGTCGGCGGCCGCCAGGGCGGACTCCCAGATGCGGCGCGCCTTGCCGAGCAGGCCCCCTTCGGAAGCGTCGTTTGACATCATGGACTCGATAAACTATAAATGAAATCGCGCTCCATGGTCAAAGCAGAAAAACGGCGCCGCCTCTGGTTCATCCTCAAGCTCGTCCTCAGCGCTTCGATCCTCGTCTTTCTTCTCGTCGCCAAGGTCTCGGTCCGGGACATATTCAACGTCCTCCGGACGGTCCGGCCGGGCTGGATCCTGGTCGCCTTCTCCCTCCACGCCGTCGGCCTCCTCATCAGCGCCTACCGCTGGCAGATCCTGGCCCGGGCCCAGGGAGACGAAGTTCCGCTCGGATTCCTGGCCCGCTCCTACCTGGTCGGGCAGTTCTTCAACATCTTCCTGCCGACCCGCTTCGGCGGCGACGTCGTCCGGATCTGGGACGGCTCCCGCTACTCCCGCTCCCTCCTCAAGTCGTCGGCCATCGTCATCGTCGAGCGCCTGACCGGAATCATTGTCCTATTGCTGTTCGCGCTTGTCGCGTCCCTGTTCCGGCTCGAGATGGCCCGCAGCGTCCCCGTCATCTGGGCCGCGCTTCTCGTCGGCTGCGCCGGCCTCCTGTGCATCGCGCTCTTTTTCACGCCGCTCGCCCGGCGCTTCCTCGAAGCCCTGCCGGAGCGGGGCGCAGCGGGCTGGCTCAAAGACAAGGCCCTCCGCTTCCGGGAGACGGTCCTGCTCTACCGGAAACGGCCGGGACCGTTCCTGGCCGCCTTGCTCTGGGCCCTCCTCCTCCAGGTCAACGTCGTCGTCTACTACATCCTGATCGGCAAGGCCTTCGGCCTCGCCATCCGGCCCCTGGATTATTTCATTTTCGTCCCGATCGTCCTCCTCGTCCAGACGATCCCCGTCTCCATCAACGGCTGGGGCGTCCGCGAGGCCTCCTACATCGAGATTTTCAAGTTTTACGGCATCGGCGCCGGGACGGCCTTCTCGTTCTCGCTCGTCGAGGTCGGCATCGGCCTCGTGGTGGGGGCCGTCGGCGGGGTCATCTACGTCCTGCGAAAATGAGCCGACGACGACGGATCGCGATCCTGCTTGCCGCCTGGGCCTTGCTGCCGCCGGCCTCCGCCCGCATCGCCTCGCCCCTCTCCGCTCAATCCCAAACGCCGCAGGCCTCACAGGATCTCTCGGAATACGAAAAGCGGCTGGCCGCGATCAACGAACAGATCCTGGGGCTCAAGAACCGGCTGGCCGAGGAAGGCAAGAAACAGGAGACCATCCTCGGCCAACTGGCTCGGATCAGCCTGACCAAGAGCCTCCTCCAGAAGGAACTCGCTCTTTACGAGGTCCGGCTCGACAAGAACAGCCGCGACCTGACGAGCCTGCGCAAGAAATCGGCCGAGCTCCAGGCCCGCCTCGACTCCGAAAAAAGGTCGATGGAGCGGACGCTGGTCGCCCTTTACAAGTTCGGCCGCTTCGACATCGCCCAGTCCCTGCTCCAGGCCGAGAACGTCCAGGTCCTGTTCAGCGAGAGCAAGCTCCTGGCCGGCCTGGCCCGCTACCAGGAGACGACGATCGCCGAATACCTGAAGACCC
Organism: Candidatus Aminicenantota bacterium; assembly: GCA_022867325.1. Taxonomy (GTDB): domain Bacteria; phylum Acidobacteriota; class Aminicenantia; order Aminicenantales; family JAFGBC01; genus JAFGBC01. The sequence goes on from JALHUR010000470.1 coordinate 11,033, forward strand.
TGGGCGAGCTGGAAACGACCCGGGCCGCCCTCGAGTCCAAGCGGGCCGAGATCGCTGCGCTCCTGGGCCAGTCCCGGAGCAAGCGGGCCGAGATCGAGCGCGAGGAGCGCAAGAACAAGGACTTTCTGACCCTGATCGAGCGGAACAAGACAACCTTCGTGCAGAACCTGGAGGAGCTCAAGGCGAGCGCCGAGGAGCTCCAGACCCTGATGAAAAAGCTGTCCGGCCAGGCGGCCGCCCTCCCCTTCATCCCCATCCCCCTCTCGGACATGAAGGGCCGGCTTCCCTGGCCGATCGAGGGCACGGTCGCGACGGGCTTCGGCATCCAGCGGCACGCCCGGTTCAACACGGCCGTCATGAACAACGGGATCGAGATCGTCCTCCGCAAGGACAACCTGATCGTCCAAGCCGTCCACCCCGGCAAGATCGCCTTCGCCGATTTCCTCCAGGGTTACGGAAACCTCCTCATCCTCGACCACGGCCTGACCTTTTACACGCTCTACGCTCACTGCGCCGAGTTCCTGGTCAAGCTCGGGGACGTCGTCGGCGGCGGCCAGCCTCTGGCGCTGGCCGGCGACTACGGCTCGCTCAAGGGGCCGACCCTCTACTTCGAGATCCGCTTCCGGACCCAGGCCCTCAATCCCTTGCTTTGGCTGAAAAAGAAGTGATAAAATAAACGGCTAATCGTCATGACAACGCGAATGAAACGATTCCTCCTCCCGGCCGCCCCGGCCGCCCTCGCGCTGCTTGTTATTTTGGGCCTCAATGTTCTCCCCGGCAAGTCTCCGGCCGGTCAGACCGACAAGGATTTCGCGCTGGTGCGGTCCGTGGCCAACCTCATCAAGAACGATTACGTCGAAGACCGCGATCCCGAATTGACGATGGCCGGCGCCTATCGCGGCCTCGTCAACGGCCTGGATCCGCTCTCGGCCTATCTGGACAAGTCCGCCCTGGCCGTCTACGACGCCGACCGCCGCGGCCGGCTCAATCGGACCGGGATCATCCTTTACAAGAAGTATAATCTTTTCCCCCAGGTCGTGAGCGTCGTCGAGGGATCCCCCGCCGAAAAAAGCGGAATCAAGCCCGGCGACACCCTGAGCGCCATCGACGACCGTTCGACCCTGGCCATGAGCCTTCTCGAGGCCCGGCTCGCCCTCAAGAGCGCCGAGGTCAAGCCCGTCCGGGTCCGCGTCCTGAAAGAAACCGAGACCAAGGATGTCGTTGTCGAACGCAAAGCCCCCTCCGGCGAACCCGTGCGCTGGTCCGACGCGAACGGCGGCCCGGCGATTCTTTCGCACGCCACCGTGGACGGCGCGGCCGCCTATTTACGCGGTTCCCTGGCCAAGCGCCTCAAGGCCGCCAAGGGGCCGCTCGTCCTCGACCTGCGCCAATGCGCGGAAGGGTCCGTATCCGAGGCCGTCAAGCTCGTCAATGTTTTTCTCCGGGCCGATAACGCGGGCGCCTTCGAAAAACGGGACGGCGCCCTGGAGAATTTATCCTGCCCGGAGACGCCGCCGGCCGAGACCGTTCCCCTGGTCGTCTGGACCGGACCGGCCACGATGGGGGCGGCCGAGGCCGCGGCCGGCCTTCTTCAGGAATCGAAGCGGGCGCGCGTCGTCGGATTCGAGACGGTCGGTCTCGCCTCGCGGCAGGATCTGTTCCGCCTCGACGACGGAAGCGGGGTTCTCATGACCTCGGGCCTCTACGTCCTGCCCTCGGGCCGGAAGCTCTGGGACAAGGGCGTCGTCCCCGACCTCCCGATCGAGCCCGCCAAGCGCGACACGGCCTCCTATCTCAAGAAAACCCAAGAGCTCGTCCCCAAGCTTTAACGGATGTGGAAGAGCGGTTTCGCCAAGGGAAGACCCTCTTCGGCGCTTCTCGCCCTGTTCCTCCTTCTTATCGGCCTGATCGCCGTCCTCGGCCTCGATTACATCCGCTACGCGAAAGGCGAGCGGTCCCACTTCTTTTCGAGGATCCTGCCCGCGAAACAGCCGCCCCCGCCCGAACAGGCGCTGGCCCGCAGCCTCGTCAAAGCCCTTGATTCCCAGGAGGTCCGCGGCCGCTCCGTCAAAACGGACAGGGACGCTTCGGGCCGGCTTCGGCTGAGAATCGAACTCTTCCAAAGCCGGTACGGCGCGATCGAGGCTTTTTTACGGAAGGAGCTGCCCGCCCTCAACGCCGCGGTCCTCGCTAAGAAGGACGAGCCGGCCGAGGGGGCCGTGGTCCGCCGCTGGACCATCGAGGGCCGGGACGGCGGCCGGCTGGAAATCGTCTTCCGCTGCCGGCCCGATGAGCCCGAAGCGAAGGCCGAGAAGAAGCCGCCCTCGGGAACCAGGGTCCGAAACCGGGCCGCCATCATCATCGACGACATGGGCAACAACCTCCAGGCCGTCTTAGACCTCTGCGCGCTGGCCCGGCCCCTGACCGTGGCCGTCCTCCCCTTGAGTCCCTTCGCCAAGGAGACCGCCGCCAAGGCCCGGGCCTGCGGTTTGGACGTCATCCTTCATCTCCCGCTCGAATCCGTCAATAACAACGGAGGCGGGACCGGCGGCGATGGGTTCATCATGGCCGGGATGAGCGAAGCCCAGGTCCGGGCGACCTTCGACGATCTCTTGGCCCGGGTCCCCGGAATCGACGGCGCCAACAACCACATGGGGTCGAAGATCACGGCCGACGAGCCCATGATGAGGCTCGTCCTGACCCTGCTCAAGGAGCGCGGGCTGTTTTTCATCGACAGCCGGACGAGCGGACGGTCGATGGCCTACGAATTGGCGCGCGGGATGAAGGTCCCCTCGGCCTACCGGGACGTCTTTCTCGACTCCGACGGCGCGGACTCGGACGTCAAGGCCCGGTTCATCGAGTTCCTCAGGCTGGCCCGCAAGAAAGACGGCGCGATCGCGATCGGCCATCCGTTCGAGAACACCCTCCGGACCCTCAAGAACCTCCTCCCCCTGCTCGAAGTCTACGGCATCGAGCTGGTGCCCGCCTCCCGGATCGCACGCCGCTGACGGGCCGCGCCGGCAACCGTTGCATTAGGAGGCCTCATCCGGTATATTTGTCCTGAACCGGAACACAGGAGGACAGAGATGAAAAGAACGTTCGCCGCCGTCGCCATACTGGCCGCCCTGGGACTCGCCCTCGTCCCGGCCGCCTGCATCAAGTCCAAGAGCTCCGACGAGCTCAAGGCGGCCATGGAGATCCTGGGCGTCGAAACGAAGTGGGTGTCCAAGTACTATCAGGCCTGGCCGCCCCTGCTCACCC
>JALHUR010000471.1 GCA_022867325.1 Candidatus Aminicenantota bacterium
CAACGACCTTCGGCCGCCTCGCACGCTCGCATTCTCGGGCGGGGCATGGACCCCGCCCTTGACCAAAGGGTTGCTGCGCCCCTTTGGAATCCCAGCCAAAGGTTCCCACGCGGCAAGCCGCGGGGCATATGCGTTCGCGGTCAACCCTTCGACTCCCCGGCATGAATGCCGGCACCCAAGGAGCCGTTGTTACGGCTCCTTGAGTACTGCGAAGCCGCTGCACTCATGAACCGGAAACGGTTCATGTCTATTGAAAGGCGGCACTCATGGAAGCCATGAGTACTGCAAGGCTGGGCTTAGCGTTGGCGAACGGGTCAAGGTTCGTCAGGGCGGATAAAAGCACAGGCTGTCTCATGCGACGAAAAGATGTGCAATCTGATAGAATTATCTATTGATCAGTATCTTGAGATTCTTATCGAGGCTTTTTCAACAGCTTTATCCACAGGAACTGCGGAAAAACAATGTTACTTGCTTCCCTTCAAGATTCGGGCCAGGAAGGAGAAACAGGCCTCGGTGACCGGGTCGCCGGCCAGTCCGAACTCCCGGTTGATCTGGGCGTGGGTTTTGGTCGGGGCCGGGACGAGTTGGGTGGTGATGTGGGCTTTGCCCAGGGCGCGATAGAAGGCCTCTGATTGCTCCTTCCTCTGAATGTCCTCCACGCCCGCGATGCCTCCGCTGTAGGCGATGATCTGGGGAGGAATCCCGCGGCCGGATTTGATATAGGTGATGGGCGAGGCGGAAGCCCAGTCGTCGGGATCGGTTCCGAAAGTATAGGGATAGGTTTCGGGCAGCTGGCCTCCGTATCCTTCGGCCAGGCGGGGAAGATCATAGGCCTGGGTATCGAGGTCGATAACGCCCTTAATATTCTTCAGGCCGAGGCCTTCGGCCTTAAGATAGGTCGAGTCGGCGGCGACGATCGCGACGAGATGGCAGCCCGCCGAGTGGCCCATCAGAAAGATTTTCCGGTTATCCGCCCCGTAGACCGCGCCGTGGGAATAGACCCAGGCGACGGCTTTGGCGATATCGTAGGCGTGGACGGGAAATTTGATTTTCGACGTCGTCAGCCGGTAGTTGGCCGAGACAAAAACATAGTCCCTCGAGGTAAAGGCCGCCGGCTTGAGGTTGACCTGGCTCTTATCGCCCATGGCCCAAGCCCCACCATGGATGTAGATCATGACGGGATGTTTGTTTGACGGGCCGGCGTCGTCTGGGGCGTAGATGTCCAAGCTGGTCAGGTTCAGCTTGACGCCGGGGAAGGATACGTAGGGAATATTCTTGGTGACCTTCATGCCCAAGGCCGCTCCGGGCGCGACCAGCAGCGTAAAGAAGATTAGAGCGCCGACTACCCCCCACCCCCAAAAAGACTGTTCCGAGTTCCGCCGTCTTGAATGTTTTTTGAGGTTCATGCTCTGCCTCCTCAGCCGTTGAAGCTCCACGGACTTACGTCCCTGGAATCCCGCGAAGGGGATTAGAGGAATTCTTCGAGGGCGGAACGGGAGACCTGGCCATCCCTCAGGATGCGGGGCTTGTCCTGGGTCAGGTCCAGCACGGTCGTCGCGAGCAGGCCCGGAGTCCGGCCTCCGTCCACGATCAAGTCCACCAGGCCGGCGAAAGCCCGCTTGACGTTCCTGGGATCGTAAAGTTCCTTTTCACCCGAAATGTTGGCGCTGGTCGCGGTGATCGGGGCCCCGAGGGTTTTAACGACCGCCCGCAGCCAATCCACCCTGGGAAAGCGGATGCCGATGGTCCGGTCCGGACCGAGGATATTATCGGGGATCCCGGGGACGGCCCGGAGGATGAGGGTCAGCGGCCCCGGCCAGAATCGGGAGGCGATCGCCTTGAAAACCGCCGGCGGCGGCTCGACGATGCGCTCGAACATGGCCAGGTCCGAGACGATGACCGAGACGGGTTTTCCGGGGTCGCGGCTCTTGATGCGAAAGACGGCCTCGACCGCGTCCCTGATCAGGGCGTGGGCGCCCAGCCCGTAGAATGTCTCGGTCGGAAAGGCTATCAAGCCCCCCTTGCCCAGGACGTCGGCGATCTTCTGGACCTTGTCCTTTTCGACCCGGTTAGGATCGACTTTAATGATCGAGGTCTGTTTGTTTCTTTCCATGGCCCTAAGCCGGCGGCAGCGACCGCCGTCTACAGGCATATTAAGGAGGGGGAAGGGAAAAGTCAACCCTCCGACTCCCCGGGTCAGAAGGCCGGGGCGTGTTCTGGGCTGAAGCTCCACGGACTAGCGTCCCTGGAATCCGACCAATGCAGGCTTTGGAGCGCACTCATAAGCCGTCTCCGGCTTATGAGTACAGGCGGAAGCCGCCGTCGGCGAACGGGTCAAATCGGAACGACAGGGGGGACGCCGCGGGGACAGGTGACCTGTTTCCGGGACAGAAACCCCGGCCCGCCTCCCTGGGGGACGATATCAATAAATTGGCACGCAACTTGCAAAAAGCTATAATTGAGTTTCAAGGAGGAACGACATGAAAAAGAGCTTTGCCATCCTCGCGGCCATCCTGATACTGGCTCCCGCCCTTGCTTATTCCAACGCTTTCAGCCTCAGGGGCGGGTATTTCTTCCCCCGCGCCCTGCACGGGACCGATTACAAGGACAGCCTGTGGACGATCGAATTCGACAACATGACCTTCACGAAAGCCGATTTCACGAACTCGATCCTGGGCTTCTCCTATGAATTCTTTCTGACCCGGGAGCTGAGCCTCGTTTTCAGCTTGGACTCTTACGATAAGGTCAAGGCCGGCAATTATAAGGACTGGATCGGCTACGAGACGGACTCGGGCGATTTCGCCTTCCCCCAGAAATACTACGACGGCGACTTCGCCGTCTCCCACTCGTTCTCGTTCAGCCTCCTGCCCATTCAGGTCTCGATTAAAATCCTGCCTTTGGGTCGGCGGAACAAAATCATCCCCTATCTCGGCGGCGGCGCGGGCGTTTACATCTGGGGCGTCCGGCTGCGAGGCGACATGGTCGATTTCAGCGAGGAATACGTCTACGACGACCCCGACTTGGGCGAGGTCAGCGTTTACAAGATCCTGCCGACTCAGGCCGATGAGACCACCAGGTTCAGCTTCGGCGGCCATTGGTTCGCCGGGCTCCAGATCCCGATCGCCAACCGGCTGACCCTCGAAGCCGAGTTCAAACAGCACTTCGTCAAGAAGGGCAAGTTCACCGACGCCTTCAAGGGGTTCGACGATTTCGACCTGAGCGGTTTTCAGGTGACGGCCGGGATCAATTACTGGTTCTGATCGGACCTGCCGGAATCCGTTTCGATCGACCGGGGCTTCCTTCCGGTGACGGGAGGAAGCCTCAGAACTTTTCCGCGGAAATAATTTCGGAGAGCGGCTTGCGGGGACGGGCGGCCGGGCTCTCGGCCGGATAGCCGAGCGGCGTCAGCCCCAGGACCCTGACGGCGGCCGGAACCCCGAGCAAGGCTTTGACTTCCTCCTCGTAGAAGGCGCCGATCCAGCAGGTTCCCAACCCCTCGGCTTGGGCCTGGAGGACCAGGTGCTCGAAGGCGATCGTGACGTCGACCGGCCAGGAACTCATGTAGCGCCCCATCCCGGCGTAACTCTTCTCGGGCAGGCCGCAGGCCGCGACGATGACCGGCGCTTGGGCCATGAAGGTCTGGTTGACGCAGGCCGAGGCGATCTTGGCTTTGAGCTCCGGATCCCGGATCAGGATGAATTTCCAGGGCTGGAAGTTCTTGGCCGAAGGCGCCAGGCGGACGGCTTCCAGGACCCGGCCCAAAACGTCGTCCGGGATGGGGGTCGGTTTGTATTTACGAACGCTCCGCCGCGTCCGGATGGCTTCGAGGACGTCCATGGTGACACCCCTTTAGCGAGCCCCAAGGCTCAAGAAGGTTTTGTTATAATCAGGGTTTGGTTGACGTCGAAGGGGACCGTGATCTTCCCCCAGATCGTGGAAACGTCGACCTCGCCCCGGAACCGGCATGGGACGGCGCTCCCCTGGAGCAGGCCGTGGACTTCCTGGCCGACCTCGAAAAAGCTGACGAGAAACGGCAGGTCGAAGACCTTCTCGCCCCGCGGCTCGATGTTCTTGTCGCCCGGGATATCCCCGCTCCCGATTTCACGCTCGCCGAAGCTGACGTTAAAGCGGATGGCGTCGATGAACAGCTCGTAGCTGTTCCCGTTCGAGAACCTGACCTGGAACACGAGGTCGGCCCCGGCCACGGTCAGGTCGTTGATCTTGAGGGGAAGCAGATCGGCGGCCGGATCGCGGAAGATGGGGAACTCGCCCCCGAAGACGATCGGGATCTTTTCCTCCCGCCTCCGCTCGTCCGCGAAGATCATGTTGCCCATGATGTAGCAGTTGGCCTTGTCCTCGGCCTCCAAGCCGGGGATGACCTGGAACAGCAGCGCATTGGTGATTTTGAGCGGTAGGGCGAGGAGGGTTTCCCGGGAGGAATCGATCCGGATGGGCTTGTCGAGGGGGACGTCCAGCCGGAGGTATTCCACCTGGTTGATGAGGACCCTATAGTCGTACCGCATAAGGTAATAGGGCTGGGCGGCGATGTTCCCGATCCGGAGGTAGAAGGCGAGCGTCAGGCCCTGGGAGCTCAAGTCCCGGATCTGCTTATCGTAGTTGGTGATGTTGAGGTCCTGCTTGATGGACCCGGCCGGGGCCGGGAAAGAGGCCGTCGCGGACAGCGTGACCGCGGCGAGAAGGACGAGGGATAGCAACGGCTTTCTCATGAGTTCATAAAGATACATCAATTCCGATCCCAAGTAAATGCGCAGGCTCAGGGTCTCGCTCCCAATTTGGTGACAAATTGCGAAGGCCGCTTTCAAAACCCTCCTCTCATTTTATTATATGCCCGACGCCTTTTTTTAATCTATAATGGGAGGCATGAACCCTAAAATCCGAGCCCTCCCCGCCCTCATCCTATTCTCGGCGGCGGCCTGCACGTTTTTCGCCACGGCCTGCCGTCCCGCGGAGAAACCCGCTCCGCCGGCCGACGAGGCCGTCTACCGCCTGAAGCCGGGCGCGCCCGGCGAAACGGCCTTCTCCATGGACTTTTCCCGGCTCTCGAAGCCCACGGGCATCGAGGAGTTCAAGCCCCTCTATCACACTCCGTCGGTCGAGCAAGGCAACACCTCGACCTGTTGGTCGTTCGCCACGACTTCTCTCTTCGAAACCGAGCTCAAGCGGCTCTACGGCCTCGAGGTCAAGCTGTCCGAGATGCACACGGCCTACTGGGAATTCGTCGAGAAGGCCCGGCGCTTCATCCGCGAGAAAGGGAATTCGGACCTTCGGGAAGGCTCCGAGCCCAATGCCGTCATCCTGAGGATGAAACAGTACGGCGCGGTCCGCGAATCCGACTATACGGGGCTCATGGGCGGCGCAACTGCCTACGATCACGAAAAGCTCCACGGCGAGCTGTGGGCTTGTCTCGAAGGATTCAAGGCCTGGAACGAATGGGACGAAGCCAAGGCCCTATCCGCCGTCCGCGCCATCCTCGACAAGCACATGGGCCCTCCGCCCGAGACGATCGAGGTCGAAGGCCGCCGCCTAACCCCCAAGGACTACCTCGACCAAGTCCTCAAACTCCCCCTCGACGACTACGTCGCCTTCGTCAGTTTTAAATACCTCCCCTTCCACACGAAAGGCGAATATCGAGTGCCCGACAACTGGTGGCACAGCCAGGAGTATCACAACCTGCCCCTCGACGAATTCTACGGCTCCCTGACCGGCGCCCTGGCCAAGGGATTCACGGTCGCCCTGGCCGGCGACATTTCCGAGGTCGGCAACTACGGACCGGAGGACGTCGCGGTCATCCCGAGCTTCGACATCCCGCGAGACTCCATCAACCAGGACGCCCGCGAGTTCCGGTTCGCGAACAAAACCTCGACCGACGACCACGTCCTTCACCTCATCGGCACGGCCGAGCGGCCCGACGGCCGCTGGTTCCTGCTCAAGGATTCCTGGCGGACGGCCTGGCAGGGCCGGTTCAAGGGCTATTTCTTCTACCGCGAGGATTACGTCAAGCTTAAAATGCTGACCTTCTTCGTCCACAAGGACGCCGTATCCGACCTTATGGCCAAATTTTAAGGAGATTTTCATGAAACCGCGCTCGTCCCTCTTTATGATCCTCGTCATCATTCTGGCCGCCTCGGCCGCCCCGCCCGCGCTCCGGGCTGAGGACAAGCCCGTCCTAAGCCCCTGGACCGCCGACGACCTCATCAACCAGGAAATGGTCGGGAATTTCGCGATTTCGCCCGACGGCGCCTGGGCCGTCTGGACGAAGAGCACAACCGATAAAGAGAAAGACGGGCGGGTCAGCCGCCTGTACCTGTCCAACCTCAAGGAAGAGGCCGAGCCCCTCCAGTTGACCCGCGGCGACTCGAACGACTTCTCTCCGCGCTGGTCGCCCTCGGGAAAGCTCATCGGGTTCCTATCCGCCCGAAAGGCTCCGGGCGACAAGAGCGAGGCCGAGGGGGCCCAGGTCTGGCTGCTCGACCGCCGCGGCGGCGAGCCCTGGAAGCTGACCGCCCTTCCGATGGGCGTCAGCGCCTTCGAGTGGATCGACGAGAACCGGCTCCTCCTCCTGGCCCGGGAGGCCAAGACCCTGCTCGAGCTCGAACAAAAGGAGAAAAAAGACACCAGCCAGGTCGTCGAGGACCAGGAGCACATGACGCCCCAGCGGCTTTCCATTTTCGACATTAAGGCGGGGAAAGCCGAGCGGCTGACGACGAACCCGGACCAGATCTCGAACTTCGAGCTCTCCCGGGATAGAAAGCTCATTCTAACCCGGAACGAGCAGAGCGTCCGCTACGGCGTCGACAAGAAAATCAAGCCCAAGTTCTTTCTGGTCGAGCTCGAAACAGGGGCTGCAGCCGAGCTCTTCCCCGAGCGCGGCTTCAAACCCTCCTCCTTCGCCTGGGCTTGGGACTCCACGGGATTCTACTTCACCCGGACCCAGACGAGCGACACCGAGAACGAAGGTCCCGGCGCCGAAATCCTCTATTATTATGATCTCGCCGCCAAATCCCATGCGGAAGTCCCGATCGATTGGGGCTGGGGGATGTCCTACTACGGATTCATTCCCCGCCAGGATGGGTTCATAGCCTCGCTCGCCAACGGGGCCCGGCCCAAGTGGCGGCGCTTCGTGAAAACCGGCGGCTCTTACACCTACAAGGAGATCGAAGGCAAGCATTATCCCAACATCTACGGCTTCGTCCTCCAGGCGGAAGGAGCGACCGCCCTCTACGGCTATTCGACGGCCTCCCAGCCCGTTCAGTGGTACGTGGCGGCGCTCGACGGACCGGCCCTCAAGGGCGAGCGGCTCCTCCTCGAGCCCAACGGCGGGTTCAAGGACAAGCCCAAGGCCAAGACCGAAGTCCTCAAATGGACCGGCGCGCTGGGCGAGGGAGTCGAGGGCATTCTCTACTATCCCCACGATTTCAAGGAGGGCAAGCGCTATCCCCTGATGCTCTCCATCCATGGCGGCCCGACCGGTTGGGACTCCGACGCCTTCGACGAGAACTGGGGGAGCTACCCCAACCTGCTGGCCCAGAAGGGCTCGTTCGTCCTCCTCCCCAACTACCACGGCTCGGGCAATTACGGCCAGGCCTGGGCCGAATCCATCAAGGGCCGCTATTACGAGCTCGAGCTCGAGGACATCGTCAAGGGAATCGATGTCCTCATTCAAAAAGGGATGGTCGACCCCGACCGGCTGGGGACGATGGGCTGGTCGAACGGCGGCATCCTGACGATCGGGCTCAGCGTCTGGACGGACCGGTTCAAGGTGGCCGGCGTCGGCGCGGCCGACGTCAACTGGACGAGCGATTACGGCAACTGCTCGTTCGGGGTCAGCTTCGACAATTATTATTTCAAGGGAACGCCCTGGGACGAGCTCGAGCACTACATCAAGAAATCGCCCTTGTTCCATCTCAAGAACATGAAGGTCCCGACCATCATCTTCCACGGCTCCGAGGACACTAACGTCCCCTATGAGCAGGGCTGGGAGTACTACCGGGCCATCCAGGTCCTCGGCCTGGCCCCGGTCCGTTTCATCAGTTTTCCGGGAGAGCCGCACGGCCTGCGCCTGCTGACCCACCAGAAGCGCAAAGTCGAGGAGGAGTTGGCCTGGTTCGACCGCTACTTCTTCAAGACCGAGACGGCCCGCAGCGAGGCCCTCAAAAAGGGTTCGCCCCTCGACATCCAAATCAAGAAGCTGGCTTTCGCCCGCTCGGGCGAAAACTATGGAGTCACGATTAAAGGGACGTTAGTCCCCGAAACCGTCGCGAGCGATGGGACGAACGTCGGCCGCTTCGAGGTCACCCGGGCCCAGTGGGCCGCCTTCGACGGAAGCTTCAAGTACGATGCGGGAACGGGCGACAACCCGGCGACCGGGATGAGCTTCGCCCAGGCCCGGAAATACGTCCAATGGCTGAGCGGCCGGACCGGCCAAAAATACCGGCTCCCGACCGTGGCCGAGGCCGAGAAGCTCTCCGGAAAGGGCGGCGCCGACAACACCCTGGATTGGTGGTCCGGCTACAGCCTCAATCCGGACGACGCCCGGCTCGTCCTGGAAAAAATCAAGACGCTCAAGGGCGCGGCGCCGCTTCTCCTCCCCGTCGACAAATTCGATCCGGTCGGCGACGGGATGCTCTACGGCCTGGGCGGGAACGCCTCCGAGTGGGCCGTCGACGACAAGGGAAACGGCCGGGCCGTCGGGGCCTGCGCCGTCACGTCCAAAGACCCCCAGGCCAAAAAGACTCCGCCGCCCGCCGCCTACACGGGCCTCCGCGTCGTCAAGGAAGGTCAATAGAAATCGATGGCCAGGCTGCGCGCGGCTTTTAGGGACAAGGCCCTCTTCGTCCGGCTGTTCGGCCCCGATGTCTATGCCGTCGGCGGCTTCGTCCGCGACCTCGTCCGCGGGACGCCGACCGAGGAGGTCGACCTCCTGGTCGCCCGGCGCCCCCTCGATAAAATCGTGCGGCGGATCTCCCCCCAGGGCCGGGTCGACCTGGTCGGAAAGAGCTTCGGGATCATCAAGTTCACGGTCAAAGGCCGCACTTACGACCTGGCCCTCCCCCGCAAGGACGCGCCGCGCGGGACCGGCGTTCGCGGCCACAAGGATATCGCGGCGACCTCGGACCCGGACTTGCCGATCGAAAAAGACCTCGAACGGCGCGACTTCCGCTGCAACAGCATGGCCCTCCGCCTCTCGGACGGCGCCCTGATCGATCCCTTCGGCGGCGTCAAGGACGTCCGCGCTAAGATCATCCGCCTCACCAACCCGTCCGCCTTTCCCGAAGACCCGCTGCGCGTCCTGCGGACGGCCCGCTTCGCTTCGGTCCTCGGGTTCGCCGTCGACCCGGCCATCTACCAGGTCGCCAAGGACATCGACCTCTCCGGGCTGAGCGTCGAGCGGACGAACGAGGAACTGTTCAAGATCCTCCTCAACTCCCCCAAGCCCTCGAAGGGGCTGGAGGAGCTGTTCAAGCTCAGCGTCCTCCGTCAACTGTTCCCAGAGCTCTACGGCCTGACCCTGGCCCTCCAGGACTCGGTCTTCCACCCGGAAAAGGACGAGTACGGCCACCACACGGTCTGGCAGCACACCAAGCTGACCGTGGACCAGGCCAAGACCCTCGGGGACCTGCTCGGGTTCGCGGCGCCCAAGAAGCTCGCCCTGCTGCTGGCCGCCCTCTACCACGACGCCGGAAAGCCCGGGACGGCCCAATGGGAGTTCAAGCGGGGCCGGATGGTCATCATCAACTACGGCCACGACCTGGCCAGCGAGAAGACGGTCAAGAAGGCCTTCCAGCGCTTACGGATATTTTCCTGGAACGGCTGCCCTCTCAGCAAGGTCGTGCCGATCCTGATCAAAACCCACCATCGGGCCGCCGAGCTCTGGCAGAACCGGGAGAACGTCACCCGTAAAGCGTTCAGCCGGCTGGCCGCGGAGGCCGGCGGCGAGATCGAGCTCGTGGTCGCCCTGGACGCGGCCGACCGGGCCGGCCGGCGCAAGCGGCTGGTCAAAGGCCTGGACCGCGAGGCCCGCTGGCTCCTTCGCAAGTTCGAGGAACTCCGCGTCTCGAAGGAAACCATCAAGCCCGTGATCATGGGCCGCGACCTGATCAAGCTCGGCGTCGCGCCCGGCCCGGGCATGGGGACATTTCTCAAGCGGCTCACCAAGCTCCAGCTCGACAGCCGGTTCGAGACGCGGGCCGAGGGGCTCAAGCTCGCCAAGAAGATTATAGGGGGGAAACGGCCATGAGAGTCCTCGTCGCCGGCGGCGCCGGCTACATCGGGTCCCACACCGCCCGGGAGCTGCTGGATCGGGGAATCGAGGTCACAATCTTCGACGATTTCTCGACCGGACGGCGCGAGCTTGTCCCCGGCGGCGAGGCCGTCGAGATCGTCGAGGGCAACCTCATGGACAAAGAGGCGGTCCGGGCGGCCTTCCGGAAGCGACGGTTCGACGCCGTCCTTCACTTCGCCTCCTTCATCCAAGTCGGCGAGAGCTACAGGGACCCCGCCAAATATTACACCCATAACCTGGACACGAGCCTCAACCTCCTTGACGCCATGCGCGAGGCCGGCGTCCGGAATTTCATCTTCTCGTCGAGCGCGGCCGTCTACGGCGTCCCCGAGGTCGTCCCCATCCCCGAGGATCATCCGCTGAAGCCGATCAACCCCTACGGGCAGACGAAATTGTTCGTTGAGCGCATCCTCGAGGACTACGGCCGGGCTTACGGGCTGCGCTATGTATCGTTGCGCTATTTCAACGCCGCCGGCGCGGACCCCGGAGGCCGAATGGGCGAGATGCACGATCCGGAGACGCACCTCATCCCCAATATCCTCCTCCATCTTTTGGACAGGGCGCCCGCCCTCGAGGTTTACGGGACGGACTTCCCGACGCCGGACGGGACGGCTGTCCGCGACTACATCCATGTCACGGACCTGGCCGCCGCCCATGCTCTCGCGCTCGAGAAACTCTTGGCCGGCGGGGAAAGCCTGGTCCTGAACCTGGGGACGAACCGGGGCTACTCGGTCCTCGAGGTCATCCGCAAGGTCGAAGAGGTCACCGGCCGCAAGGTCTCGATCGACAACAGGCCGCGCCGCCAGGGGGACGTCCCGGTCCTGCTGGCGTCGAAAGAGAAGGCCGAGCGCGTCCTGGGCTGGACGCTCCGCCTGTCCGACCTGGAGACGATCATCCGCACCGCCTGGAGCTGGCATTCAAAATTATGAATCCCAAAGAACTGTATTATGCGATCGACAACCGAGTATTCGAACGGCATCCGGACTACGCGCGCGGCGTCGTCCTGGCCTACGGCGTCGCCAATAAGCCGTCGCCGCAGGAGCTCACGGGGTTGCTGCGCGCGGCCGAGGCTTCCGTCCGGGAACGGCTCAACCTCGAGACTCTGGCCGAACACCCTCGAATCGCCTCCTGGCGGGAGGCCTACCGCGCCTTCGGCGCCAAGCCGGGAAAATTCAACCCGTCGATGGAAAACATGTCGCGCCGCGTCCTCCGCAACGATGAAATCCCCTCGATCAGCACCCTGGTCGATATCGGCAACATCGTCTCCCTGCGCCATGTCATTCCCGTCGGAGGCCACGCTATCGACCTCGTTTCCCAGGACATCGAGCTGCGGCCGGCCACCGGAAGCGAGGAGTTCGTTCCCTTCGGCTCCGATCAAGTTGAAAACCCCCTGCCGGGGGAAATCGTGTTCGTGGAGGGCAACCGGGTCTTGACGCGGCGTTGGACCTGGCGGCAGGCCAACCACACGCTCGTCATGCCGACGACGACCGCCCTGGAGTTCAACGTGGACGGCCTTCCCCCCGTTCCCAAGCCGGAGATCGAAGAAGCCTGCCGCGAGGTCATGGATCTCGTCGCCAGGTTCTGCGGCGGCCGCAGCCGGTTTGAGATCATCACCCGGGAAAACCCTAAAATTAGGATCAGCGAGTCAACCCCTCGACTCCCCGGCATGAATGCCGGGGATTGATCAGGGTTAACCCTGAGCCCACTCAGCCCCGTCCCTTCAAAGGGGCTGAGTACAAAAGTGTCGCTTCTCGTCCCCGCCTTTCAGGGCGGGGTAGCGTCGGCGAACGGGTAAAAGAAATAAGGAGGTCGGCATGAATCGTCGAATGAGACGCAGGGACTTTTTAAGGACGGGGGCGGCGGCCGGAGCGGCCGCGCTCGTCGGCGGCTTGGCCGGAGCCCGCGGGGTGACGGGACAGCCGAGCGTCCCGCCCGATCTGGCGGTCGTCAAAGGCACGGATTATTTCGCCGCAACCCGAATGGCCATCGATACCTTGGGCGGAATTAAAAAGTTTGTAACGCCCGGGGCCAAGGTCGGGCTTCTCATCAACGCCCCGCTCTGGTGGCGTCTGCCGGGGAGCCATACGCGCCCGGATATCGCGCTGGCGGCGATCCTCGCCTGCCAGGAAGCCGGGGCCGGCTCCATCCACTATCTGACCGACCCGGCACCCGACTACTGGAGCAAGACGCCCCTTTCGGCGAAGTACAGCGCGGAGATCGCCTCCGTCCAGAAGTGCTCGAAAAACTTCGTCGAGGTCGCCGTTCCCAAAGGCACGGCCCTCAAGAAGGCCAAGGTCATCAAGGAGCTTTTCGACTGCGACGTTTTCATCAACCTGCCCATCATCAAGAACCACGAGGGCGTCTCGATGTCCGGAAACCTCAAGAACATGATGGGGGCCAACACCGGAGACACCAACCAGTTCTTTCATAATGGGTCCGGGACCAAGGGCGACTACGGCGATATTCCGTTCATTTCGCAGTGCATCGCGGACCACAACACCCTGCGCCGGCCCGCCCTCTGCATCGCGGATGCGACCGTCTTCCTGATGACCAACGGCCCCCAGGGCCCGGGCGAATTGCGCAAGCTGGACAAGGTCGTCGCCGGGATCGACCCCGTTGCCGTGGACGCCTACGGCGCCGTCTGCCTGGACCTCAAACCCGCCGACGTCCCGATGATCAATAAAGCGGCCGAGCTCGGCCTGGGCCGGATGGATCTGGATAAACTCGCCGTCGAGGAAATCGCGCTCCAGCCGATCGTCAGCGGCGGCTAGATGACTTTTCCATCCTTGAGTTTTTTGATATCCTCATCCGCATAGCCGATACCTTTCAGGATTTCGGCCGTGTCTTGGCCTAGAACGGGCGGGGGAGCGTCGACGGTGCCGGGAGTTTTTGAGAACTTCGCGGTCAGGTTGAAAAGCTCAATCTGGCCGATGCCCTCAACCCTGACCGTGCCGAATGTCCGGCGGTGCTTGATTTGGTCTTGCTTCAAGGCTTCTTCGAGCGTGAGAATGGCGCCCGCGGGGACATCGTGTCTGTTCAGTTCATCGACCCAGTGGGTGGTCTCCTTCCCGGCGAGTTTCGCCTCGAGCAGCGGGGTCAGCTCTTTGCGGTTCTTCTTGCGCGTATCACGTTCCTGAAAGCGTGAATCGGTCTTCAACTCGGGCAGGCCCAGGATGTCGGCGACGGCCTCCCATTGTTCCTGTTTATTGGCGGCGATGTTGATGAAGCCGTCCTTCGTCTTGAAGACGCCGGAAGGAGCGGCCGTGAAGTTGTCGTTGCCCATCAATACCGGTTGTTGTCCGCCGATCATGAGGTTGGCGACGACCCAGCCCATGAGCGGCATAATCGAGTCGAGGAGGGCGATGTCGATGAATTGGCCCTCGCCCGTTTTTTCGCGGTAGTACAAGGCAGCCATCACGGCAAAGGCGGCGTTCAATCCGCCGACCGTATCGCAGACCGGGAAGCCGGCCCGCAGCGGATTCAACCGCTCGTCCCCATTGATGGCCATTTCGCCGCTCAAGCCTTGAATGATCTGGTCGTAAGCGGGCGTCAGGGCATCGGGCCCGGTCTGCCCGAACCCGGAGATGGCGCAGTAGATGAGCTTCGGATTCAGCCCGCTCAGGACTCCGTAGGACAAGCCCAGCCGGGTCATGACGTCGGGACGGAAGTTTTCGACGACGACATCGGCCGTCTTAACGAGCTGTTTAAAAATCTTCTTTCCTTCCGGTGCCTTGAGGTTGAGCGTGAGCGATTTTTTGTTGGCGTTCTGGGCCAGAAAGCTGGTGCCCATCAACATCCGGTTGTACTCGGGAACGCAGCCGAGCTTGCGGGCTAAGTCCCCGTCGGCGGGATTTTCGACCTTGATGACCTCCGCGCCGGCCAGCGCCAGGTGCACGGTGGCAAAGGGACCCGCCAGGACGTTCGTCAAGTCGAGGACGCGGATGTTCTCCAAGAGTCTCATGATTTCCTCTTCCTTCTCAATATCGTTTCAGCCGTTCGCTCCCAGCCCTCCCGGGGACGTTGGCCGGTCGACAAGGGCTCAGCCGGTCTTCGCCGGGGACCCGGATTTATGGACGAGTCCGGGCATTTCGCGATCGAAGAAGGCCGCAAACTCTTTGGCCAATGCGATGAGCCCGGCCAGGTCAATGTCCTGTCTCTGCCCGGCGCGCTGGAGAAAGTGGACGAAATCCTCCGTACAGACGTTCCCGGCGGCGACCCGGGTGAAGGGACAACCGCCGAGCCCGGCAAGCGACGATTCGAAGGTCCCGACGCCCGCTTCCATGGCGGCGTAGCAGTTCGCCAGTCCTAGGCCGTACGTGTTGTGGAAATGACATGAACATTCCAGCGCCGCATCGAGCTTGAAGACGGCTTCCAGCATTCGCCTCACCTGGACGGGGTGGCCGTGGCCGGCGGTGTCGGCGAGGCTGATGTTCCTCAATCCGGCATCGAGATATCTCCCAATGATCCCCAGGACGCGGTCCTGCGGGACCGGCCCTTCGAATCCGCATCCGAACGCGGACTGGACCGAGACTTGGACCCGTTTACCGGCGGCCAGAGCGGTTTGGGCCGTCGAGACGATCCGCTCGGTCGCCTCGGCGCTGGACATCCCGGTGTTTTTCCGGCTGTGCGTGTCGCTGGCGGAAACGCCCAGGCAGTACATCTCGACGCCGCAGGCTTCGCCGCGCTCAAGGCCCTTTTCGTTCAGCACCAGCCCTGACAGAATGACCCGTTCCGGCTTTCGTCCCGGTTTCTTGAAGTGATTGAAAAGAAGGTCGGTATCGGCCATCTGGGGCACTTTATCCGGATGAACGAAAGAGCCGAGCTGAAGGATATCCAGCCCGGCCGCCATCAACCCTTCGGCCCAAGCGATTTTTTGCCCGGTGGGAACGATTTGCTTTTCCATCTGCAAACCGTCGCGGAGGCCGACTTCGTGAACGACGCAACAGAACGGTCCCCTCTCTTGGCGATGCGTAGAAGGCTGCATTTTAGCCTCGATTCTATCCGTCTCCCGTCAGGAGATATCGTAATTGACGACGAGAACGGATGTCAAGGCAGTCGGCCTTGACATCGTTCCCAGCGTCCTTAACCGCCTATTTCCTGACGCGGGCGGTTGACAATATCCGCCTCTATTGATCATAGTTCCAGGCAGCGAAAGGATTCGCATGAAATGGGGGATACTTCCATGAGAAAGAAGATTCTCTTTATTTGCGGAGTCTTGGCCTGCCTCGGCGTTACCGGCCCGGGCGCGGTTCCGGACGACTCGCCCTCCTCCGCGCCCGCGGAATCGAGGACAGTCATCGGACCTTACGGCGGAGATATCCGGGGTCTGGACGCCAACCCGGCCGACCCGAAGGAAATCTACGCCGTGTCCTACAACAGGGGACAAGTCTTCCGGTCCGCGAATTCAGGCGAGACGTGGACGAGCCTCGCCGCCTTCGACTCCGAGCTCTTCGAAATCGCTGTGGCTCCTTCCAATCCCAATGTCCTCTATGCCTTGGGTTATCGAGGATCGCCTGCCCGGCCTTCTTTAAATCCCAGAACGGCGGGAAAAGCTGGACGATGACGAAAATAAAGGCCCAATTTCGGGTGGGCTCGATGACCTGCCTCGCCCTGTCCAAGAAGCATCCCACCGTCTTCTACGCCGGCGGGACATGGTACGATGATAATTACCACTCCCATTATGCCCTTTGGCGCAGCGACAACAGCGGCAAGACCTGGAAGGGTATCTCGCCAGCGCTGGACGGTCCCCCCTTGTGATGTGGCGGTCGATCCCAAGACGCCTGTCCAGGCTTTTCGCCGGGACCGATCTCGGCCTCTACAGAAGCGAAAACGCCGGCGCGAGTTGGACGGAATCCGTCGAAGGGATGACGGCTAAGTCCATCCAGTGCCTGGACGCGGACAAGGCCCAGAAGACGGTCTACGCTGGAACCTTAGGGGGGAGCATCCTCAAGATCCGCCGCTGACGATTTCCCTTCTTCCTATTGTCGAAACGGGACGAGGATGGCATAATACCCCTCCGGTTCATTTCGCGGGAAGAGTATTGATATGCAAAAAAAAGTCCAGCGACTCCTGCCATGCCTCCTGGCGGCCCTCGCGCTCTTAGGGAGCTGCTCCCACAAGAAAGGCGCCGCCAAGACCGCGCCCGATTGGAAGCCGACCCAGGCCCAGAAAGCCGAAGACTCCGCCAGAAGAGACAAGCCCCCCCTCGTGCCCGCGGCCGCGCCTCAAGCTCAGGCGCCCGCCGTCGAGGTCCAGCCTAAGATGGCCGAGGAGCCCGCCCCCCAGTATAAAGAGACCGAGGAGCCGGAAAAGAATGCCTCGGCCATCCTCGAGGACGCCCTAAGCTCGTACCAAGACGCCCAGACGGCCTGGGAAAAAGGCGAATCCGACCAGGCTCTGGCCTTCCTCGACGAGACCTACGGCCTCATCCTCAAGGCCAAGGTCCCGGCCGATTCCCCGCTCGTCCAGGACAAGAATGACCTGCGGCGCCTGGTCGCCCAAAAAATACAGCAGATTTACGCCTCGAAGCCCGCTGTGGTCGGAGACAACCACCGGACCATCCCGCTCGACGAGAACAAGTACGTCCTCCAGGAAATTCAGTCCTTCCAGACGCGGGAGCGGAAGCCGTTCGAGGACGCCTACCGGATGAGCGGCCTCTTCCGGCCCATGATCCTCGAGGAGCTCCGCAAGGAGGGCATGCCCGAGGAGCTGTCCTGGCTCCCCATGATCGAAAGCTGGTTCAAGATCCGCGCCCTGTCGCGGGCCAGGGCCCTCGGACTATGGCAGTTCATCCACTCGACCGGCGCCCGATTCGGCCTCAAACAGGACCGCTGGGTCGACGAGCGGATGGACCCGGTCAAAGCGACCCGGGCCGCCGTCAAGTACCTCAACGAGCTCCACTCCTACTTCGGCGACTGGACGACGGCCCTGGCCGCCTATAACTGCGGCGAGGTCCGCGTTCAAAACGTCATCCGGACGCAAAGGCTCAACTACCTCGACAACTTCTGGGATCTCTACCTCCAGCTTCCGCTCGAGACGGCCCGCTTCGTGCCGCGCCTGATCGCCTGCCTCCTCATCATCAACGATCCCGCCAAATACGGGTTCAACCTTCCGGCGCCGGAGCCGGCTCTCCGGTTCGAGACGGTCATGATCCGCCAGGCCGTCAAGCTCTCCTCCCTCGCCCAGAGCCTGGGACTCGAGCCGTCCACCCTGGCCTTCTACAATCCCGACCTCCGCTTCGACGGGACGCCCGAGTATGATTACGATATCAAAGTCCCGGTCGGGTACGGCGAGAAGGTCTCGGCCGCCGTCCAATCCCTCCCCCGTTGGATCCCGCCCGAAGCGACCTTTTTCGTCCACTACGTCCGGAGCGGCGAGACGGTGGGCCTGATCGCGCGAAAATACCGGACAACGGTCGCGGCCATCGCCCGCCTCAACAACATGCGGCGGACGGGCATGATCTGGCCCGGCCAGCGCCTCAAGATTCCGGGAAGGGGCGTGCCGGCCGCCGCGCCGGCCGAGAGCGCCGCGGAGGTCAAGCCCGGTGAGAAGACGACCTACGTCGTCAGGAGCGGGGACGGCCTCGACCAGCTGGCCCGGGTTTTCGCGACCACGGCCGAACAGATCAAGGCCGACAACAAGCTGCAGGGCGACAGCCTGACCGCCGGGCAGACGCTCCTGATCGCCAACAATCGGAGCAAAGGGCCCCTGCGCCACACCGTCAACGGCGGAGAGACCCTCTTCTCCATCTCGAAGCTCCACGGCATGGACCTCGACGAGTTCTTGACCATCAACAAACTCAGCGCGGATTCCATCATCTACGCCGGCCAGGAGCTCTGGGTCACCCCGAAGAAATAGCGCCCGCTAAGCCTTCCCGGTCAACCCCTCGACTCCCCGGCATGAATGCCGGGGCTTGTTCGGGGTTAACCCTGAGCCTTGCTTCTCGTCTCCGCCTTGAAAGGCGGGGCTAAGCGTCGGCGAACGGGTCAGGGCCGAATACCCGGTCGGACGGAGGACATCGACCCTCAGGGCCGTGCAGCCGGCCGGTTCAGAGGAGCGATCGGATTTTATTCTCCAGCTGGGCATGGATGGCGGACGTATAGCCCGCGACCTTGAGGGCGATCTCGGGAAGGGGGCCTTGAAAACGGGGTTAAGTTTTCGGGGTTAAGTTTTCCTCTGGAATTGGAGGGCCATTTCCATTATCATCTCCTGTGGCCTGAGGGATTCCGCGATGCCCACGGGACGACAGGAGAGTAGAGCATGAACAGACCGCATAATAAGAAAGGACGCATCGCCATCTTGACCGGGGGGGGCGACGTGCCCGGCCTCAACCCGGCTATTCGGGCCGTTACGATCCGGGCCCTCCATGAGGGCTACGAGGTCGTCGGCATCCGGAGGGGCTGGGCCGGCCTGATCGAAATGACCCGCGACAAAGGCCGCGACGATGGCGAGCATTACCAGCACCTGACCGAGGAGATCGTCAACCGGATCGGCCGGACGGGCGGGACCTTCCTCCACACATCCCGGACCCGGCCCAGCCACATCCCGGACGTCAACCTCCCCGCCCACCTCCGGGACGCCTACAAGTCCAAGGTCAATGACCTGACCGAGGAGGTCCTCAAGAACCTCGATCATCTCGGGATCGACACCGTGATCCCGATCGGCGGCGACGACACGCTGAGCTACGGCGTCCACCTCCACAACAAAGGCGTCAAGGTCATCGGCATCCCCAAGACCATGGACAACGACGTCCCGGGGACCGATTACTGCATCGGATTTTCGACCTGCGTCACCCGGACGATCTCGATGACCCACGCCCTGCGGACGACGGCCGGCTCCCACGAGCGCTTCCTGGTCATCGAGATCTTCGGCCGCTACGCGGGATTCACGGCCCTCCTGCCGACCATGGCCGGCGCGGCCAACCGCTGCCTGATCCCCGAATCGCCCTTCAACGTCGAGAAGCTCTGCGCCCTCATGACCGAGGACCGCAAGGAGAATCCGAGTCTGTACTCGGTCGTCCTGGTCTCGGAGGGCGCCGTCCTGGAGGGCGGCGGAATGGTCTACAAGGACGAGGAGAAGGACCAGTACGGCCACCGCAAGCTGGGAGGGATCGGCGACCGCGTCTCGCACCTGCTCAAGGATTTATCCCCCCGCCACAACAACGGCCGCCGGATCAACGTCATCAGCCAGCGGTTGAGCTATATCGTCCGCTGCGGCGACCCGGACGCCGTGGACTCGATCGTCCCGATGGCGTTCGGGAACCTCGCCCTGGACCTGATCCTGGACGGACGGTCGGGCCGGATGGTCTGCATGAGGAACGGTCAGTACGACGACGTTCCGATCGAGGTCGTGACCAGCACCAAGAAGGTCGTCGACGTCGACAAATACTACGACCGGGAACGGCTCAGGCCCCTTTATAAAAGTTTCAGCCACAAGCCGTTCTTCATCATGACCAGCGAATTCTGAGGTCCCATGATCGTCATTCTGAAAACCGCCCTCGGCCTGCTGACCTCGCTCTTCGCGTTCTATTACCTCAGCGACGTCATCCGGAAAAGAGCCTCGTTCTCCTCGACACCCTGGCCCCTCCTGGCCGGGACGGGATTCATCACCAACCTCCTGGACACGCTGGGCATCGGCAGTTTCGCCCAACAGACGGCGCTCTTCAAATTCTTCAAGATGGTCGACGACAGGATCATCCCCGGCACCATGAACGTCGGCAACACGCTCGCCACGGTCACCCAGGCTTTCATCTTCATGTCCGTCGTCAGCGTGAAGCCCCTGACCCTGGCGGCCATGTCCGTCGCCGCCCCGGTCGGGGCCGTCCTCGGCGCCGGAGTGGTGGCCCAGATGTCGCGCCGCAAAATTCAGCTCGGCATGGGATTCGGACTGCTGGCGATCGCTCTCATCATCCTGGCCGGACTCCTCAACTGGTTCCCGGTGGGAGGGGAGGCGATCGGGTTGACGGGCGGGAAGCTCGTCCTGGCCGTGGCCATGAGCTTCGTCTTCGGCGCCCTCCAGACGATCGGCGTCGGCTTCTACGCGCCCTGCATGGCCACCGTCTACGCCCTGGGCATGCATCCCAAGACGGCCTTCCCGATCATGATGACGGCCACGGCCATGCTGATGGCCGCCGGCAGCGCCCGGTTCGTCAAGGAAAACGCTTACGACCGGAAGGCCGCCGTCGCCTTGACGGTATTCGGAATCTTGGGCGTCCTCCTCGCCGCCTTCGTGGTCAAGTCCCTGCCGCTGACCGTCATGAAATGGGTTGTGCTGGGCGTCGTCCTCTACACATCGGTCTGGATGTTCATCTCGGCCGGACGGCGGTCTCCGGAGCCCGGCCGGAACCGGAACACTAGAATCGCCGGCCCGGTTCAGCGCGGATAATTTCGACGCGCAGGGTCAGGCGCCCTTTTTTTCCCGAAGCCTCAAGGTCACGATCGCAAACGCCGGGACGCGAACGGGAGACCCCAGGTCGAGAACGGGAGCGCCCTCGAGCCGGTCCTCGGCGATGCCGGCCGGTTCGAACGAACAGGCCGCGGGAGCGAACAGGACGCTCGCCAACCGGACTTCGGCGGCCCGGCCGGCGATCTCCCGCAGCCGGACGATCCAGCCGTCCCCGTCCTCGGCCCTCTTGAAAGCCTGGATAACGACGTTGGGCTGATCGACGCTTAAGAAGCTCGCGGCCCCGGCCGGAAGCGGCCCGCCGCTCCCTTCCTTGAGCCAGACGGACTCGATAGGGACATGCGTCTCCCATCCGAACCGGGTGGAGGCGACCGGGTCGCGGCCGCCGGCGCGGCCGGTCAGGCTGTAGCGGAAGGCGATCCGGCCGCCCTGGCCGGCCTTGAAGTTCGTCATCCAGTAATTGTTCATGGCATAGGAGAACAGGCGTGCGTTGGCGACATCCAGCGCCTTGAGCCATTTCCCGGTGTTGATATCGCAAAATTGGACGAGGGGGGCCTCGACCGGCGACCAGACGATGGAACGGTCCTTCCCGGCGGCCTCGACCCAGCTCTGGACCGTGTGCCAGTCGCGCGTCGTGCCCGGGAGCTGCTCGGCCTCGGGCGACATCCATCCGTCGGCGATCTCGAAGGTCAAACGGGCGCGGGGTAGGGCGAACGGGAAGGCGAAGTAGACGGCCTCGGGATCGAATGTCTCTTCCTTGTCCAAAGTATTGATGATGTCGATCCTGTCCAAACCGTCGTAGATAATGACCTCTTGGTCCAGGCTCCGGCAGCGGAGGGGCGTCGAACGGGCGACCAGGCTCCAGGCGACCGGCCCCCCCAGGCGCGGCTCGATCCGGGCCGAGGTCGGGGA
The DNA here is from genome assembly GCA_022867325.1 of Candidatus Aminicenantota bacterium. Lineage (GTDB taxonomy): Bacteria > Acidobacteriota > Aminicenantia > Aminicenantales > JAFGBC01 > JAFGBC01. Next base: position 21,617 of record JALHUR010000471.1, read on the forward strand.
GGCCCGGTTGAAGGAGGCCCGGACCTCCATGTTGTCGACGGCCCGTCTCCCCCCGCGCGGATTCTCGTAAATGTATTGATTGAGCGCGTATCCGCTCGCGCCGTCGACGAATTCCGCGCCGTTTGTTTTATCGACCAGAGTCGAGATCGCTCCCGTGGCCGGGTCGAGGCCGACGCGCCAGCGGCCGCTCTCGATGAAGTTGTCCTTGATCGCGACCTTCGGCTCGGCCCCAGCCTTGGGCGGCTCCGGGGCCGGAACGACGCCGTATACGGAATAGCCCAAGGCCGGCACGTTGCGGGCGATAAAAAGAATCGACTTGCCGTCCACGACTTGGAAGGCCGTCTCCGCTCCGGACTTGACCTCGACAAGCCTGAACCGGCCCTCGCTCCGAACGAGCGCCTCGGGCAGCGCGGCCTTGACAAGGCCGGTCCGCTCCCAGGAGAGGGGGTTGAGGACGGCCAGGCTTTGCGGAGCGGTCGACGGGAGCTTGGGCGCCAGCGCGGCAAGGGCCCCATTCACCAGGCGGCGCGACTTCTCGCGAGCGCCGTAAGCGAAGGCCGACTTGAGCGTCCATTGGCTCCGGGCTAGTTCGGACAAGGGATCGTCGATGCTGTTCCAGGCCCCCCAGGTGTGCTCGTCGAAAAGCATGGATTCGTTGCCGCCTTCACGGATCTCCGCGGCCGGATAGGCGAAGGCCGGATCGAGGCGGGCGGCCAGGGCGGCCCAGACCTCTCCGGCCGCCAGCTCGTTGTGGGCGATCCGGTTGAGGCCCGTCTCGAAGGCCGTCGAGGCGACGCCGTCCGTCCAATAGTCGGGCCAGCCGAGCTTGTGGACGGGGATCCGATTCCCGAACTTGGACTCGAGGGCGACGAAAAATTCGCTCATGGTCGCCAGCCTCAACCGGGGCCAGGCCCAGCGGCCGTTCCAATCCTTGACGACGTCGGAGAGCCCGCGCCCGGGCGGACAGTTGTCGGTGACCCGGGCGCTGATGTTGAAGGCGATCAGGTCGAAGGGATAGTCGCCCCGGGCCTCGAGCTTGGCCAGGTAATCGCGGACCTTGGGGACGGCCGCGTCCGACCCCTCATGAAGGAGCAACTCATAGTTGGCGAACAGGTAGTGCTCGCCGTTCCAGTGAAGGACGCGGCTCCCGTCCGGCGACTCCCAGTAAAAAGGGTTGGGACGGCGCAGGGGGGCCCGGGAACGGGTTTCGTTGATGCCGGTCGCGAAGTACTTGACGCCGGCGTTGGACAGGACCTGGGGGGCGGCCCAACTGAAGCCGGTCACGTCGTTGTTCATGGCCGAAACGACGGAAACCCCGTAGCGGCGTCCGAGCTCGCGGGCTAGATAGACAGATCGGATGAGGCCCTCGTGACTGAAACAGTCCGACATGTTCAAGTACCAGGCCCCGAGCTCGACCCGGCCGGCCTTGACGAGGTCCATCAGCTCGCGGAGGCGGGATTCGGGATAGAACTTGAGAAGCTGCTCCAGGCTCCAAGTGATTTCGACGTTCCACTTGAACTTGGCTCCGTCCGGATAGGCGTCGGTGTCCCGGCAGTAGCGGATGACCGAATCGAGGTAGTCGGCGTGGTTGCGGGCGACCCGCGTCTGGAGCTCGGTGTAGCCGATGTCGGAATGGGAGTGGTGGAACAGATAGACCGTCCATTTCCGGGCGGGCTCGAGGCGGAGCTTCAGGGACCGCTCCTCTCCGCCGCAGCGGAGCCGGAATTCAGCCATCGTCGACGATTGTTCGGGAAGAAAAAAAGCGTAACGGTCCGAGCCCTGTTGGACGGCCGCGATCGGGAAGCGGGAGGTTTCGGCCCCGGACCGGACCGTGATCTCGGCCGGCGTCGCCTCGCCGCCGTTCTCGATGATCGCCTCGTACCGCTGCTTGAGCCGGGCTCCGTCCTGGACGAAGAAGACGGTGGGCACGACCTCGAATTTCAGGATCCTGGAAGGGGCCGCCGGACAGGGGCCGGCCGCGGACAGGCCGGTCAGGACCAACAAGGAGACGGGGCCGGCGATCCGGTTCAATTTCATGCGCTTCCTCCTCTTCAATCCCCTTCGCGGGATTCCACGGACGTTAGTCCATGGAGGAACCCCCTTTCGGGGGCTGGCAGCGGTTTCGCAGTACTCAGGGAGCCGTATTAACGGCTCCCTGGGTGCGCTCCAACGCCTGCAAAGGGTAGATCCCACGGACGTAAGTCCGTGGAGCTTCAGAGAACGGCTTTCTGCATATCGCACAGGAAGTCCGGGATGGCCGTCAACCCCTCGACTCCCCGGCATGAATGCCGGGGTTTGTTCGGGGTTAACCCTGAGCCTCGCTTCTCGTCCCCGCCTTGAAAGGCGGGGCTCCGATTTTTAGCC
>JALHUR010000472.1 GCA_022867325.1 Candidatus Aminicenantota bacterium
CCAGATCTCCTGGGCGCCGGACGGTCGTTCCGTCCTCGCGCTCGGGTTTACGGAGACGGAAAGTGGAATCTTCCAAATTGACGCCGAAACGAGCGGGGTCACTAAGTTGAAGGTAGAGACCTGGGCAGGTAGAGGCCTGATGCCAAAGCTCTGCCCGGATGGGAAGACCCTGGTGTTCGTGGCGGAGGGTTTAACCATCAGGAAACGCAACCTCGAAACCGGCGAGGAGTCGGAAGTTGTCAAAGCAGGGACAATCAACTACAACCTCTCGCCGGACGGCCGGGACGTGGTGTTTCAGGTGGACGGCGCCGTAAAAACCGTGTCCCTCAACGGAGGGGAGCCGCGGGAGCTATTTCGCGGTTCGGCGCAGAATTACGGGCTGAAGTGGACGAGGGACGGACGTTACATCATCGCCCGCGCGTTCGGTACCGCGAGCAGTGAAATCTGGCGGGTTCCGGCACAGGGCGGGACGCCGCTGAAGCTGGACCTCTCCGTTCCCAAAATGGAGTCCTTCGCGCTTCACCCGGACAACCGCCGCTTCGCGTTCAGCGTCAATGAGGGGTCCAAGACCGAGCTGTGGGTGATGGAGAACTTCCTGCCGCCGCCGAAAGTCGCCAAGTAATCCGTAGAAACGGTGACAGAAAGCTCGGCTTTTTAGATCTTCTCGAGGCCGGGCAAAAAGATTTCAGCGTTGCTCAAGATTTTGGCCAATGCTAGGATACAAAAAATCCGACTCCGGAGGCCCCCCATCCTCCGGACTTGATCCGTACGCTTCGCGTCAATATTTCGTAAATGCGATCTTGAAATTCAACGGCGCTTTTGCGCAGGGGTAATGATATGTCGTGGTCCAGGTTTTTCGGCCCTTCTTCCCTACTTGACTCGAGCATGTGGCATATTGTCCAAGGATATTGTCACTAATCATCACGGGCCAATTAGCTGAAGTGGAGTCAGGAGGTAAAATCTGGTAAGCCGGATTATCGAAGACTGTATCCACATAGGCAGTCCATGTATTACCCACTCTATGGATGTAGATATCAGGAAGAGTGTCGCCATCCTTTATATACCCATGAGCATTCATATTGAGATTAAGAAACGTTTTTTCGGTAAATGGAGAGCTTGGCGGGCAATCCCAGATATGAGAAAAGAACAGGAGCGACATGCGGACCGGGATAATTTGGCCGTCGGTCATTGTCATTAAATCCGTGATGGAGTTGCCACATCCACATGTCGTGAATCTCAAGATGATATGTGGATAGTCTGCGGTTGGATGAAGATTATTGTTTAAGAAATCTGCGATGCAAAACGGCCAGAGGGCCGTGGTATTTGGAAATCCGTAAGAAGGAGGAAGAGCACCCTCACCTGAAAAGCCACTCATGTTGATAAACTGCAAACTTGGAGTGAAGACCTGCAGCTCAAGATAAGAGTAAGAGTTTCCGGTGGGCCCGCATGAGTATGTGTTTGTTCCCAATCCATTGTTGATATTCACGTGATCAACGCCACCAACGAATTCTCCAGTCCCTGTCAAATTCACGCCAGTAACAGTTGCCTTCCACCTGATGGGTTTTGCAGCACCGGCCTGGCTTGTAGGAAGGGTCAAGAATGCCAGAACAGCGGCCAAAACGATGAAAAACCCAACGGCTTTCAAAGTGCGATTTTTGGTCATAAATCCTCCTTTAAATTCTTTTTTCATTTCTTTTCTCCTTATGTCTTTTGGATTTCCCTCTGCCCATCATATTACGGCTCTATTGTCAGGTTCGTATCCGCGCTATTGTCAGGATTGTGTTTTATTCAGCTTTTGAAATATTCGGGTTGCCATGACTCGTGCATGACTTTCCTTGACACCCCCTCGCGGCAGGCGATATGCTGGTCTTAACCGAATCTTGACCGAATCTTGACCCGCCGCGGGTGAAATTTCTCCTGGTGAGGTGTTACTCTAAACGATGGGTGACCGAATGCCGAATTCTTCGCTTCGCCGTTCAGCCTGGCCGCGCTTCCTCCGGGGCCCTGGCCAGAGACTCGTGGGAGTCTTCGCCCTTTTCATCCTGCTCCCGGGCGCGTTCCTCGGCGTTTTCGCGCTGCGCGTGCTGCGCCAGGAGAGCCAACTCGCCAGGCAGCGAACGCGCGAGAGCCTGGAAAGAACCGCGGAAGAAATCGGCCGCGACCTGGATACGGAGTTCCGGCGGTGGAACGATGCGGTGCGGTCGGCTGCTTCGCTGGAGAGGCCACTCGATGTCAACTCCTTTCCGGAGATTGTCGGACAAGTCTTCTCGGAACCGGGAGGCGGCGTGTTTCTGTCCATATCCGATAAAAGGCTCGAGGTGTTCCCCCCTGGTGCTCTGTTGTATGTCTCACGGAGCCCCGCGCCGGCCCAAACCGCGCCAAGTCGACCGCCCGCCGGCCTGGCCGAAGCCGAGTCCCTGGAGATCGCTCGAAAAAACTATCCGAGAGCCATCCGAGCGTACCGAAACCTGCTCGATTCGGCCGCTGCCGGGTCGCAGCCACTGATCCTCCAGCGCCTGGCCCGGACGCTCCGCAAAGCAGGCAGGCTCGAGGAGGCCGCCGGCGCTTACCGGGACCTCCGGCGCTTGGGCGCGGTTTGGATCGGGGGGCTGCCGTCGGACCTCATCGCCCAGGCCGAGCTTTGTTCCCTGGCCTCCGAGCGCGGCGATACGGCTGACCTTGCCCAAGAGGCCATGGCCTTCTATCGGGATCTGGCGATGGGGAAATGGCTTCTCGACAAGCCACGTTACCTCTATTATTCCGATCTCGGCCGGACCTGGTGCCGGGACAGCCGAGTCGAGGCCGGCGAATTCAACAGCCTCCGTGCGACCGAGCGGCGTAGGTTGGCTCTATCCCGCGCCGCCGAGGACTTCCTGAACGATCCCCGAACGGTCCTTCCCGGTGAAGACATTGCGTATCTCGCTTTCCGGAACACCGATCCGTTCGCCGCGGTCCTCGTCTCCGCAGACGTCCTGGGGTCACGTTGGCGGCCCCGGATCTTTTCGACCCGGGGGGAGGACCTCGAGGCCGTCCTGTACGCCGCGGACGGCTCCGCGGTTTTCGGATCATCGCCCCCGGCGACACCTCCCTTCGCCGTGACGCGCGACCTCCGGATCGACGACACACCGTGGCTTCTTCAGATCTGGCCCGGCCGGCCGGAGGCGATTTATGCGGACATCAGGCAAAAACGAACTCTATCCCTGACGATGCTGGGTTTCGTCACGGTCCTGCTTGCCTTCGGGAGCTACCTCACGGTCCGGATCGTCAGAAGGGAACTCGAAATCGCCAGGTTGCGGGCGGACTTCGTCTCCACGGTCTCCCACGAATTCCGCTCTCCCCTGACAGGGATCCGACAACTTGGCGGGATGCTGCTCGACGGGCGCGTGACCGACCCGGAGAAGCAGCGAGGCTATTTCAAGATGATCGTCCAGGAGAGCGACCGGCTGTCCCGCCTCGTCGAAAACATCCTCGATTTTTCCCGGATGGAAGAAGGCCGCAGGGAATACCGGTTCGAGCCGCTCGATCCTTCCCCGTGGCTGCGAACGCTGGTCGCAGATTTCGTGACCGAGATCGCCGCGAACGGAGCGGCGGTTGAAGCGGACATCCAGGACGGACTTCCCCCGATCTCCGCCGACAAAGAAGCCCTGGGATCCGCAGTCCGCAACCTCCTCGACAACGCGGTGAAGTACTCGCCCGGCTCGAAGACCGTTTGGCTCGACGCCTCGGCCGAGGGCGACGTAGTCAAGATCTCTGTCCGGGACAAGGGAGTCGGAATTTCCGAACTCGATCGGAAGCGCATCTTCGACCGGTTCTACCGGGCCGAAGGCGAAATTTCGAAGCGGATCAAGGGGGCTGGGCTCGGGCTCAGCCTCGTCAAGCATGTCGTGACAGCCCACGGCGGCACGGTCGAATGCCAGAGCCGGGTTGGCGAAGGCAGCATCTTCACCATCCGGCTTCCGGCCGTACCGGTTAGGGGAGGAGAATGAGATGAACGAACGCATTCTGGTCGTGGAGGACGAGCCGACGATCGCGACGGGCCTTCGGGACGACTTGGAGATCGAGGGATTCGCCGTGGAAGTCGCCGAGGACGGCACGGCGGCCTTGAGCCGGATCCTCGAAGGAAAGTTCGACCTCATCCTGCTCGACCTGATGCTGCCCGGGATGGACGGCTTCACCGTATGCCGCGAAGCCCGTTTGAAGGGCGACCGCACTCCGATCATCATGCTCACGGCCAAAGGGCAGGAGGTGGACAAAGTCGTGGGCCTCGAGCTCGGGGCGGACGACTACGTCACCAAACCCTTCAGCCGGCGCGAGCTCCTCGCCCGCATCAAGGCTGTCCTGCGCCGCGTCCAAGACGGTCCAGAGCCATGCGGGATCCATCGTTTCGGCGACGTCACCGTCGACATCGGCCGATGTGAGGTCTCGCGATGGGGCGAGAAGATCGCTCTAACCGCCATGGAATTCAAGCTCCTGCGGGTTTTCCTGGAACACCGCGGCCGGGTCCTGACGATCGACGACCTGCTGGGAGAGGTGTGGGGACGCGACGCCGTCCTGACGGACCGGGTCGTCTACACCCATGTCAATAACCTCCGCAACAAGCTGGAGGAGAATCCCCAAAAACCACGATTTCTGATCGGCATACGGGGCATCGGGTACCGGTTCGATGGTTGAAGCGCTTAGGCGGGGGGCCGGCTTGACCGAAACTTGTCACAGACTTGACCTGGGCTTGGAGCAAAGACAACGCACTTACCTTATTATGTCCTTGAAGTTAGGAGGTGCAAGATGAAAAAATTTATTATTTTTCCGTTGATCGCTCTGGCCCTGTCCATTGTCCTGTTGCCGCCGAACACAGCGGCACAGAATTCCCAGTCCGCGGACGTCCTTCTCGGAGCAGCGCTCCATCAGGAAGAGGTGGAGGGGAACCTCGAGGCGGCCATCGAAACGTACAAAAAGCTCCTCGCCGAGTTTCCGGGCAACCGTCCGTTGGCGGCCAAAGCCCAGCTCCACCTCGGCTTCTGCTATGAGAAGCTGGGCGCGGCGAACGCCGAGGACGCCTACCGAAAAGTCATCGCCGAATTCGCCGACCAGCCCGAGGCTGTCAGTGCTGCTCGCGAAAGGTTGAATTCGTTGAGGAAATCTTCCCTGCCGACCGGCGGAGAAGATGCTCTTACGATTCGCCGCGTCTCGTACCCGCAGGGCGTGATTTCTCCCGACGGAAAATACATCGCCCACGAAGATTGGA
>JALHUR010000473.1 GCA_022867325.1 Candidatus Aminicenantota bacterium
AAGGAACAGATAATTCTCGAACATCCGCCCGCGCGGCGTGCGGCTCCCATGGTCATTGGTGACATAGAAACTGCGCGGCCCCGCCGCCGCGACGTCGTTGGGGCTGAACATGAGGGGATGGGCGACGGACTCGCGATGGAGGAGGGCGTCGCCCGCGACCTCGAAGATCTCGACGAAGGGACCGTCGGCGCGGTGGTTGACGGCGAAGAGGAGGGTCCGGCCGTCGGCGTCGACCAAGAGACTGATTCCGTGGGGGTGGAAGTCTTTGGGCTCGGTCAGGGTCAATTCGCGAGGCTCGGGGATATCGGCCTTGGGGTCGAGGACGAATATCCGGCCCTTGACGTCCCGGCCGGCCGCCCGCGCCCGCCGGTCGTCGCTTGAGATATAGGCGAGGCCGTTTCCGGGATGGATCGTGATGTCCTCGGGGCCCGGCATTCCTCCGATGACCAGGCGTTCGCAGCCCGTATGGGGCTTGATCGTCTTGAAGACGCCGGCCAGATGGAGCGTCCTGACAGCCATGATCCCGACAAGGATAAGGATGACGGCCAAAACGACCAGGATGCGCTTGAGGATCATGACGTCCCTCCCCTCCGTACTATATATCAAATTCGTCCGAGTAAAACATAGTCTTTGGAATTCGGCTTGAACGCCGTTTCCGTGTACAATGATTAGCTCTGACCCCAAGGAGAGAGCCATGCTCGGTTCAAAAACACTATCCTCCCTCCTGATAACGGCCATCATTGTCTGGATCGCGGTTCCGGCCGCGGCCGCCCAGGAGGAAACCTCTTCGGCTGAGGTTCAACGCCTGTCACAGACCCTCGTCCCCGAGATCCACAGGGTCATGACCGAGGGCCGGATCCCGTCCTGCACGATCGCCCTCGTCCGGGGCGACAAGGTCGTCTGGACGGGCGCCTATGGATTCGCGAACCTGTGGGCCAAGACGCCCGCCCGCCTCGAGACCGTCTATCTCATCGGCTCGACCTTCAAGACGATGTCGGCTTTCGGCCTTCTCGAGCTCATGGAGCAGGGGAAGTTCAAGCTGGACGACGCGGTTGCCCCTTTTCTCGGAGATCTTAAGATCCAGGGCGAGACTCCGGACCGTCCCGTGACCTTCAGACATCTCCTAACCCATACCTCGGGCCTCCCCGCGGACTTCGGCCCCTACTTGATCTGGGCAGACGCCTCTCCTCCCTCGCTGGCCGCCTATCTCGAGAAGGCCCTCAAGCTCAAAAACCCGCCCCTGACCAAGGTCGAGTACTCCAATATCGGGTTCACCCTGATCGCCCACCTCATCGAAAAGCTTTCGGGGCAGCCGTTTCGGAGTTACATCCTCTCTCATATTGTAGAGCCGGTCGAGATGACCGACACCGGCTTCATCCCGCGTCCCGACATGGTCGAGCGACTGGCCATGCCTTATATAGTGGGCGCTAAATCCTAGAACTGGGAGCCCGTCCACTGGCTCAAGGCCAGCGTCTGGCCGGCCGGGATCGTCTACGGGACCGTCCTCGACCAAGCCCGCTGGCTCATCGCCAACCTCAACGGGGGCGTCACCAAAGGCCGGCCTCTTATTACCCAGGCGACCTTTGCCCAGGTCATGACACGCCAGTACGATCAGTTCGCCGGCCCGGTTGCTCACGGCTGGCTTAACGAGACGACCGGATTCGGCCTAGCTTGGTGGATCTCAGAGCGGAACGGCGCCAAGGTCTTCGCTCACAGCGGGAGCGTCGCCGGCTACACGGCTTTTCTGGCCGGGAACCTGGAACGGAAGACGGGATTCGCCGTTCTCAGCAACGGGAACCAGGTCCACACGTATCTGTATGGGCTGGCCCTCAAGGCGCTGGACGCCCTGGAGCCGCTTCCAAAGTAACGTCGCTGAGCCGTTCGTTTTAAACTGGGAAGATCAGGCGGGATTATCCCGGCTCTCGCATGTCCGGGACTGCGGCGTTCGCGCCGATGATCGTTTTTTGGGAGCTATCTTCGGCGACCTCGCGGGATTTATCGTACAAGAAGGCAGACAGGAGGTAATATTCGGCCGCTTCCGTATAGCCGTTCCTCTGAAAGGCCGCGTCGGCCTGGATTTCCCCCTCGCGGGCCCTGTCGTAGAGCCAGGAGGCCGTTTCCCGGGCTTTGAACATATCGGCGCCCATCCTGAGCCCCAGGACGAAGCTCCTGAGGTGGGAGATGCCCTGGACGTCGTCGCTGGCCCGCAGGCTCATTTCATAGACGCTCTTGAGAATGGAGTAGAGGGTCCGGGCGCCCGAAAAATCGTTCTTCTGGTAGGCGTCGGCGGCGTCCTTTTCCTTTTCGACGGCGAGCCAGTAGAGGAGGCCGCCCTCTTTGGCCGCCCCCCCGGCCTCGGCCTTTTTCCGGGCGGCTTCCATGTCGGTCCGCGCCCGGTCGGCTTTATCGCGGTCGCTGACGAGCGTCATGAGCTTGCGCACTTGCGACTCGCCCTTGCTGACGCTCTTCTGGGACTCGAGGGACCGGCCTTCCTGGTGGAGCTTCTTGGCTTCCTGGATTTTGGCGTCGGCCTGTCCCCAGATTTCCATGAAGGGGCCCTCCGCGGGGAGCTGAGTTTTGACCGCGTTCATGGCCTTCTCCCACTCCTGGATATCTTTGGGAGATAATTTTTTCACGCCTTCAGTCACGAAGGGAGCGAGGTAAGTGAGCACTCTTTTGGCCGTCGTGTTCTCGTCCGGCTGGGGCTTCGCGGGGTCGGAAATCCTCATAGCCCTCCGTCCGGCTTCGTCCCGCGGGCTGTCCCGCTGGACGTATCCGCCCGGCGGTCCGGCCGGGGAGGTCTTGGGCTTGACTCGCGATTTCCAGATGAGCCATCCGCCGGCGACAAGGAGGAGGGCCAGGGCGAGACCGGCGATCTTTCTCAACTTGAGTTTGACAGTGATCTCCTCGGGGAGGACGGTCGTGCGGGGCGTCTGGCCGACAGGGCGGGTCAGGCCGCGCGAGGGAGTCAATCCCTGGCCGACCTTGTCGAAGTCGGCCAGCATGGTCTCGGCCGTTTGGTAGCGGTTGGCCTTGGCTTTTTCCAGGCACTTGAGGATGACGTCGGCCATTCCGTCCGATAGGGCCGGGTTGAGGTCCTGGGGATTGGGCGGGCGGTCGTTCCGCTGCTTGATGGCGACGCTCAGAGCCGTCTCGCCCTCGAACGGCACCCGCCCGGTCACCATTTCGAATAGGATGATGCCCAGCGAATAGATGTCCGTGCGGGCGTCGATTTCCTTGGCCTCGACCTGCTCGGGCGACATGTACTCGGGCGTGCCGATGACGACGCCGGTCCCGGTCAGGCCGCGGGTCCGCTTGGAGAGGGCGATCCCGAAGTCCATGATCCGGACGTTTCCCTCCCGGTCGATCATGATGTTCTGGGGCTTGAGGTCCCGGTGGACGACGCCGACCCGATGGGCCTCGGCCAGCCCCTCGGCGATCTGCCGGCCGATGGCGATGGCCTTGGCCTCGGTCAGGTGTCCCGAGCGGCGGACGAAGCTCTTGAGGTCCTCGCCGCCGACAAGCTCCATGGTGATGAAGGTCGAGAATCCCTCTTCGCCGATATCGAACATCCGGCAGACGTGGCGGTGGGAGATCTGGCGGGCCAGCTTGATTTCGTTCCGGAAGCGCTCGATCGTCTCCGAGTCGGAAGCGATTTCGGCCTTCAAGAGCTTGAGGGCGATTTTTTCCTTGATCCGGGTGTCGTAGACCTTGTAGACCCGGCCCATTCCTCCCTTGCCGAGCTCCTCGATGACCTCGTAGCGACCCGCGAAAGTCGCCCCCCGAGTCAGGACGGGATCGGGTGTCGCCTGAATGGTCCGAGTGTTTCCTTCGCCGACGTCGGGGGCGCTCAGCAGGGGGCGGCCGCACTGGCCGCAATATCGTGTATTGTCGGGGTTCTCATGTTCGCAATAAGGGCACCTCATAACTCTATCCCTTCCCCGCTCCCTGAGAATAGCAATTTCGGCCGAGGGAGTCAAACCCTCGACACTTCTATGATGGCGAAACGCAAGCCCCCCGCGGCTTTTCTTTTTTCTTCATCTTATTTCCTTCTTATGGCTGCCTCGGTTTCTTGAACCACCCTTCTATCCGCGCCTCTGAGCGCACTGTAATATCCGGTCTCGGCTCCTAAACCTCATGGAGAACGCGACTCTCGCGAGTCCGTTAAGTGTCGTCCTAGGCAGC
>JALHUR010000474.1 GCA_022867325.1 Candidatus Aminicenantota bacterium
GCCGGATGTCGTCGGGAGACAGACCAGGGGAAGGGGATCCCTATCGAAGGGGGCGCCCTCGACATAGCCCCTGAGCGGGCCGGGATTGGCGGCCGCAACGGCGATGCCTTTGGCGGCATCCATCGGAGACCCTCCTCCCAGCCCCAGGACGAGCCGGGCCCCGAACTCGCGGGCGATCCGGGCTCCCGCCTCGGCCGTTTCGAAGGAGGGATTCTCCTCGACGTCCTTGAACACGGCGAACTCGAGCTCCTTGAGGCCTCTCTGGACCGCGTCGAGAGCGGAGGTCTTGGCGGCGATGGTCCGGTCGGTGACGATTAAAATCCGCCCCGGGCCGGAGGGGATCGACTCGCGAAGCCGGGAAACCCGTCCCCGGCCGAAAAGGATCCTTGTCGGGAGATGGAAGTCGAAGAGCGTCATGGCTGAATTCCTTCCCAGGCGGATCATTATATTTCATTATTGTCGACCGGGAAAGGATTGGAATCGGCCTTGACCCGTTCGCCGACGCTACCCCGCCCTGAAAGGCGGGGACGAGAAGCGACACTTTTGTACTCAGCCCCTTTGGAGGGGAAAGGGCTGAGTGGGCTCAGGGTTAACCCCGAACAAGCCCAGCCTTGCAGTACTCATACTAAGCCGTTTCCGGCTTAGTATGAGTGCCGGCATTCATGCGCGGGAGCAGCCTTGCAGCACACATAAGCCGTAAACGGCTTATGAGTACTGCGAAACGCCTGCACTCATGGCTTCCATGAGTGTCGAGGGGTTGACATCGGCCGCGGCCGAGAATAATATTTTCCGCGGAGGGCGGCATGAATCCCAAACGCGCGTTCGCGCTTCTCGTCCTGGCCGCGCCGGGCTTCTTTCCGTTGGAAGCGACGGCGGCGTCCGTTTACCTTCGGGTGAATCAAGTGGGCTACAACCTCGCGGATTCCAAGGTTGCGCTGGCCTTGAGCAACGCCGGCCTGAGCGGACAGACCTTCAAGGTTCTGGCGGCTTCGAGCGGCGCCGCGGCCTTCAGCGCCCAGGTCGGCAAGGACCGGGGCCGCTACGGGAATTTCGCCCATCTCTATGAACTGGATTTCAGCGCCCTGAAGAAACAGGGCTCCTATCGTATCCGCCTCGGCGGCGTCGTCTCGCCGGCCTTCGCGCTCAGGGACGATCCCTATCGGATTGTGATCCCGGTCACGCTGCGGTTCTTTCGCGTCCAGCGCTGCGGCGACACCCATCCGAGCCTTCACGGCGCTTGTCATTTGAAGGACGGCAAGGCTCAAGACGGGCCGGCGGCGGGCTCGCTGCTCGATGTCTCCGGCGGATGGCACGATGCCGGGGACTATCTCAAGTTCCTGATCACGACGGGGCTGACCACGGTCGTGATGCTGGCGGCCTATCAGGACAACCCTGACGCCTTCGAGGACGCCGATCGCAATGCCGTGCCGGACGTCCTGGACGAGGCGCGCATCGGGCTCGATTGGATCTATAAACTTTGGGATCCCAAAAACAAGGTGCTCTACTACCAAGTCGGAGATGCCGGCGATCATGACCGCTGGCGCATGCCGGAGGAGGACGCCAACCTGCCGCCCCGTCACGTCTGGGCCTGCGGGCCGGGCAAGGGTGCGAATGTCGCCGGCAAGGCCGCGGCGGCTCTGGCCCTCGCATCCGTGATCTGGAAAAAGCCGGGCTCGGGCTTTTCCGATCCGGCCCTGGCCTCGAAGTACCTGGCCGCCGCCAAGGCGATCTACGCTTTCGGGAAGAGCCGACCCGGAGCGCAGTCGAGCACGTCGGGATTCTATGAAGAATCCAGCTGGCGCGACGATATGGCCCTGGCCGCCGCGGAGCTCTTCCGCGCGACCAAGACCGGGGCCTACTTGAACGAAGCGCGCGCCTACGGCCGGGCCGCGCGCAACGCCTACGGCTTCAGCTACGCCGACATCCATGCCCTGGCGCAGTTCGAAATCGGCCGGCTCGATTCCGGCTATCGAGCCGAGGCGGCCGCATTCCTCGCCGATGACCTTAAGGCCTTCCAGCGCTGGGCCGGCCGGAATCCTTTCCGGGCGGCGGTCGAGCGGTTTTGGTGGGGCTCGGCTACCGAGATGACCGGCGCCGCGCTGACGGCGCTTTGGCATCAGGAGCTCACGGGAAAGAACACCTACCGTCGCCTCGCCGTCGATCAGCGCGATTACCTCCTGGGCGTCAATCCCTGGGGGGTCTGTTTCGTGAACAGCCTCGGCAGCCGGTGGCCGCGGACTCCGCACCATCAGATCGCCGACCTCACCGGCGCGCAGCTGGCCGGCTTTTGGGATGAAGGGCCCATCAATAAGGCGGATTGGGATGATCTGGGCATCACTCTTCAGGGCCCCGACGAGTACGCCGCCTTCCAGTCCGACGACGCCCTATTCCATGATGATGTCGAAGATTACGGCACCAACGAGCCGACCTTGGATGCGGCGGCCCACGGGTTGGCCCTGGCGGCCCGGCTGCGCAGTTCCCAAACGACTCGACGGTAATTCGCCGGCGCTCGATTCGGCGGATCTCCCCGGCCGCGCCGCCGCGGCCGTCCTTGTCCGATTCGCTGAAATTTAATATAGTAATAATTCGCGTGTATCCATGCCGTACGGCGTCCACGGGAAGATTCTCGAGGTCGACCTCTCCAAGGGGGACGTCCGGACCCTCCCGCTGGACTCCGCGCTGGTCGAACGCTACCTGGGCGGCCGCGGACTCGCGACGCGCCTTTTCTACGACGCGGTCGATCCGGCCTGCGATCCGCTCGGCCCCGAAAACGTCGTCGTCCTGGCCACCTCGCCCCTGATTGGGACCAACGCCCCGACCTCCTGTAGGGGCCACATGGTCTTCAAATCGCCGCTGACCGGCCTCATCGGGAGCGCGAACTCGGGCGGGACCTGGGCGGCCGCCTTCAAGGCGACCGGATACGACGTCCTCATCGTCAAGGGCCGCGCCTCGGAGCCGGTCATGCTCGACGTCTCCCCGGACGGATGCCGGATCGCGTCGGCTTCTCATCTCTGGGGGCTCGACGTCCACCAGACGACCGACAGGCTAACCGAGGGCGCCGAGCCCGGCCTGCGGCCCAAGGTTCTCGCCATCGGACCGGCCGGCGAGAACCTGGTCCGGATCGCGGCCGTCGTCAACGACAAGAACCGGACCTACGGACGCTCGGGGCCCGGCGCGGTTTGGGGCTCCAAGAACCTCAAGGCCGTCCGCGTCCGGGGCAAGGCCAAGATCGAAATCAAGGATAAGGAGCGTTTTCAAGCCGGGCTTGACCAGGCTTTCTACCTCATGAAGCAGGCGCCCGTGACCAAGCGCCTTCTCCGCGAGCTTGGGACATCGGGCTTGGTCGAGCTCATCGACCTCATCCGCATGCTTCCCCACCGGAACTTTCGGGATTGCTCCCATCGCGAGGAGGATCTGGAGCGGATCTCGGGCGAGGCCCTGGCCAAAACTCTGCTCGAGCGACCCGGCGCCTGCTACGCCTGCCCGATCGGCTGCCAGAGGCACACGCGGCTTCCGGGCGGAGAGGGCGGTTCCTGCGACGAGAAGGGTGAAGGGCCCGAGTATGAGACGACGGTCCTGATGGGCCCGGTCTGCGACGTCTACGACCTCCCGGCCATCACTCGGGCCAACTACCGCTGCAACGAGCTGGGCATGGACACCATCTCTTTCGGCGGCACGGTCGCCTGCGCGATGGAGCTTTTCGAGGAGGGGCGTCTGACC
>JALHUR010000475.1 GCA_022867325.1 Candidatus Aminicenantota bacterium
AGCCCTCCGCCTGAAACTGACCCGGAGCCAAGTGGCCCCGGCGGCCGAGGAAACGACCCGTGAAATCAAGGGCGTCCGCGTCCTGATCCGGAAAGTCGAGGGGCTCTCCGCCAACGAGCTCCGGGAGCTCTCCGATTCTCTCAAGCAAAAGCTCGGCAGCGGGGTCGTCGTCCTGGGCACGACCGAGGGCTCCAAGGCCGTCTTGATCGTCTCGGTGTCCAAAGATCTGACCGGCCGTGTCAAGGCCGACCAGCTGTTCCGGAAAATCGCGCCTCTGGTCGGCGGGGGAGGGGGGGGCAGGCCCGATTTCGCCCAGGCGGGCGGGGCGAATCCCGAGGGCCTCGACCGGGCGCTCGAGGAGAGCGCGGCCGTCGTCGAATCCCTCCTCTGAACGTCCTCCCCAAAATCACCCCTAAAGGGGATTGCTAAGCGCGCCCGCTTGGGGCATATTAATAGCGGATCGATGGACGTGAAGCGGACACAAAGAATCGTGGCGGTTGCGACGGCTGTAGGCCTGTTTCTTCTGGGGACGACGCTGCCCACGGCGGCCGGCCGGGTCGATCATCCGCTCAAAAAAACCTACGAGCCCATCGTGAGCGCCAGCTCCTACCGGCACAGCATCCCGGTCGATCTCGTCCACTCCATCATCCTGGCCGAATCCAATTATGACGTGAACGCGGTATCGGCCAAAGGGGCGATGGGTCTCATGCAGCTCATGCCCGAGACGGCCCAGGCCTACGGAGTCGTCAATCCCTTCGACCCGAGCCAGAACGTCGAGGGAGGGGTTAAGTATCTCAAGGACCTGGTCAAGCTCTTCGACCGTTCGACGAGCAAAGTCCTGGCCGCTTACAACGCGGGGCAGGAGGCCATCAAGAAATACGGAGGCGTCCCCCCCTATCGCGAGACTCGGAACTACATCCAGCGGGTCATGGCCGGCTACCGGAAAACCGTCATCACGACCCGCACTCCGATTTACAGGTATTACGACAGCAGCGGCCGTCTCGTCCTGACCAACGATTACGGCCTCTACTTGACCAACAAATCCCGCTGAAGCGGGGCCGTTTCCCTCACACCGCGTATCCCTTGACGACGATGTTCCGCGGCGCGATCTCGAACACGGCCGGGGGGGTGCCCAGCTGTTCGCCGTCGAGCTCGAGCAGGACGGGCTCCGCGTCCTCGGACACGGCCTCGACCCGGGCTCCCCGGATGAGGCTGATCTTGGGATGGGACAGATGGCTTCCGTTGATGAGCTTCCAGCCGTGGCGGCAGAATTCGAGGAACTTCATCCCCTTGACCAAGACGACATCGAACAGGCCGTCGTCGAGCCGGGCTTGGGGGGCGACCTTCATCCCTTTCCCGAAGATCCGGCCGTTGGCGACGGCGCCGATCAAGTACTCGTCCGAGGGGAGGGTCTGGCCGTCGATCCGGATCCGGATTCGCTTGTTCCGATAACGCATCATCGTCGTCACCAGGCATTTGACGTAGGACGAGGCCCTGCGTTCCATCCTGTTCCGGTTGACCTTGGCGACGACCTCCCCTCCGATCCCGAAATCGGAAATGTTCAGGAAATAGCGCTCTTCGTCCCGGCCGGCCGACGTCCGAAAGGTCGCTTTCCCGACGTCGATCAGCGAGGAAGGACCGTCGGCGATGACCTGGAGAGCACCCTTGAGGCCCATCGGTATGCGGAGGCTTCGGGCGAAGTCGCAGCCGGTCCCGGAAGGTACGATGCCCAGGGCGGCCTCTGGGTTGATGGGGCGGCGGTTTTCGAAAAACCCGTTCCCGATCTCGTTAAGGGTTCCGTCGCCGCCGACTCCGATGACGAGCTCGGTGCCGCTCTTAAGGGCCGAACGGGTGATCTCGATGGCCTCGAGGGGCCCTCCCGTGAACTCCCAGCGGTAATCCTTAAGGAATCCCCGGAAGGCCTCCTTGATCTGCGTCCAGCGCTTCCGGGTCCGGCCCTGGTTCGATTCAGGGTTGACTATGACCTGGGTCTTGAGGCGCATTCCCGGCTCCGGGCACAGAGGTTTTTTTTCGTCCGAACAGGGAGACGCCTATGACCCCGCCCAGGGCTCCGAAGACGGCGAAGAGGACGGCCGAGAAAATCAGGCCGAATAGGAACCAGACGGGGGTCGCTCCGCCCGTGGCGCTCCGCTCGATGAAGGAATCCCAGCTGGCGGGCATATCCTCGGCGTACTTGGCGATACGCTCCAGAAGTCCCTTGGCGATCTGGGCATTGATGCCTCTCATCGGAATGCTGACCAGAGCTTGGACGATGGCCGCCACAATTCCCGTCAGAATGCCGACGATGGCGCCGTCCCCGGGCTTCAGGCTCCGCGGGGATGTATTGGCCGTGAGGTGAACGGCGAGGGCGGCTCCTCCAATGATCCAAAGGCAGCATACGCAGTTCCCTAAGCTCAAAATGGGAACGCCGGACAGGACGCCCGCGATCGCGCCGCCGATCAGGGCGGGCGTCAGCATCTCCAGCTTTTGATTATCGGTCATCCTAAGTCCTCCTATCTTCGGGTCTCTCCCGTTGGACTATTCTATGGCTATTGAAGGTCCAATTTCAACTCCGAACCGCGCCTCGCGCTTCCGGCTCGCGTTGTCTCCGACGGACCTGGTCCCAGGCGTCAACGAGTCCGGTTACGAAAAAGAAGGGGAGAAACGTCCCCCAGAGGACGGCCAGGCCGAATCTGAGCCAGGAAGATGAGTCCCAGAGGCGGAGCATATTGCCCGCGACATCTATAGCGATGGAACCGGAGATGAGAAGGAAGGCCCTCATGGCGGGGGGGAGGACCTCCCGAAATCCCCGCCGGAATGGGTAGAGGATAAGCCCGGCGCCGAATCCGGCATAGATGCCGAAGCATCGGGCACAGACGGCCAGGGGAAACCCGGCGAGCGGGAAACAGCGGGCGGGGATCTGATGGCAGAATGGGGCAAACAGGACGTAGAGGAAGCCGCTCAATTGAGGATGGCGGACTTTGAGAAGGGGGGCCAGCACGATGGCTCCAATGATACAGATTATTCCGACCCAGGATAGCGCATAGACCGCGATAATGGCTCGTCTCGGCCCCATGTCAGCAGGCCTTGTGCCGGCGGAGATAGGCAAGACATCCGGCCAGCGCTAACGCGTTCGCGGTCGGCAGGCCCAGCCTCATCAGGGCCCCGTAAAGTTCCCTGCCGAAAAGGTCGAAAAGGAAAAGGGGCATCAGGGCCAAGCCGACGGCCAGGGCGATCCGCCCGGCTTTAGGGAATCGATTAAAATTCCGGAAGAGAAGAATAACGGCCGGCAGCCCGGCCAAGAGAGTATAGTCCCAGCCGAGCGGCGACACGAGCGGGGTCAGGAGCAAGAGCAGAAAAACCTCGAGAACGAGGCTTTTGACCCTTCGACTCCCCGGCATGAATGCCGGCACCCAAGGAGCCGTTGTTTCGGCTCCTTGAGTACTGCAAGGCGGGGCTTGTTCGGGGTTAACCCTGAGCCCACTCAGCCCTTTCCC